>JAJLJT010000346.1:0-9245 GCA_033844555.1 Alphaproteobacteria bacterium
CTGGTGCGCAACCGCGAGGGGCTGATGGACCCGCTTGCCGCCGCGCTGGAGGCGGTGCGCACGAAGGTGCGCCCCTGCCGCATCTGCGGCAATCTCGACACGGACGAGACGTGCGCGGTCTGCCGCGATCCGCGCCGCGACGCTGCGCTCCTCTGCGTGGTGGAGCAGGTGGCCGATCTCTGTGCGATGGAGCGTGCGGGCGTGTTTCGAGGCCGCTATCACGTGCTGGGCGGCGTGCTGTCGGCCTTGGACGGGATCGGGCCGGACGAGTTGCGCATCGGCGCGCTCGTGGACCGGGCGAAGACGCAAGGCGTGGGCGAGGTCATCCTCGCCCTGAACGCCACGGTGGAGGGGCAGACGACCGCGCACTATATCGCCGACCGCCTGCGCGAGGCGGGCATCAGGGCGAGCGGGCTTGCCCAGGGTGTGCCGGTGGGCGGAGAGCTGGACTATCTCGACGACGGGACGCTGGCCGCTGCATTGGGGGCGCGCCGCGCGCTCGACTGACGGGCCGCGGAGCCCCTGCGCCGCTCAGCGGTCGAGCGGTTTGCCGTTTTCCTTCACGAAATCCGCGGGCGGGCGCCGGTCGATCAGGTCGAGCACGGCCTCGGACGGGCGGCAGAGCTTCACGCCCTTTGCCGTCCGCACGATGGGCCGCTCGACGAGGATCGGGTGCCGGGTCATCGCCGCGAGGATCGTGTCCTCCGACACGCCGTCCTTCAGCAGGCCCAGTTCCTCCGCCGGCGTGCCGCGGGCGCGCAGGATGTCGTGCGCGGTCAGGCCCGCGTCGGCGAGCAACTGGCGCAGGTGCGGCTCGGTCCAGCCGGTCTCGAGGTAGGGCACGACCTCGGGGTCGTAGCCCGCGGCCTCGAGGATCTTCAGCGTGTTGCGCGAGGTGCCGCACTTCGGGTTGTGATAGATGACGGGCCGGTCCTCGGTGCTCATGGGCGGGGTCTCCTGCGTGGGCGTCTCGGTCGGTCCCGGTTTTCGCACTCCCACCCCGGCGAGGCAAGGCGCCGGAGCTAGTCCAGCACCTCCGCCACGGCGCCCGCCATGGCGCCGGCGATCTCGTCCGCCTCGCCCCGCGTCAGGCAGAGCGGCGGCGCGAAGCCCAGGATGTCGCCCTGCGGCATGGCGCGGGAGATGACCCCGCGCTTCAGGAGCGCCGCATTGACCTTTGCGCCCACGCCCTGCGCCGGATCGAAGAGCGTCCGCGTCTCCCGGTCGGCGACAAGCTCCACCGCCATCAGCAGGCCCTCGCCGCGCACGTCGCCCACGTGGGGGTGGTCGCCGATGGCCTCCGCCATCTTCTGCTTGAGATAGGCGCCGGTCGAGGCCGCGTTCTCCACCAGGCCAAGCTCGTCCACGAGTTTCAGGTTGGCGACGCCCGCCGCCGCCCCGATGGGATGGGCGGAATAGGTCCAGCCGTGCCCGAAGGCGCCGAAGCTGTCGGTTCCTTCCTCCAGCACCTTCCACACCTTGTCCGAGACGATGGAGGCCGACAGGGGCGCATAGGCCGAGGTCAGGCCCTTGGCCGAGGTGATGATGTCGGGCCGGATGCCGTAATGCTCCGAACCGAACATGGAGCCGAGTCGCCCGAAGCCCGTGACCACCTCGTCGGCGATCAGCAGCACGTCGTATTTCGCGAGCACTTGCTGGATCGCCGCCCAATAGCCCGCGGGCGGGGGCACGAGCCCGCCCGTGCCGAGCGCCGGTTCGCCGATGAAGGCTGCAACCGTGTCCGGCCCTTCCGCCAGGATCAGTTCCTCCAGCTTCTGCGCGCAATGGGCGGAGAATTCCTCCTCGCTCATCGCCGTGTCGGCGCGGCGGAAATAGTAGGGCGCCTCGGTATGGATCACCTGCGCGAGCGGCAGGTCGAACTTGCGGTGGAATAGGTCGAGCCCGGTCAGCGAGCCCGTCATCAGGCCGGAGCCGTGATAGCCGCGCCAGCGCGAGACGATCTTCTTCTTCTCCGGCTTGTTCCGGACATTGTTGTAGTACCAGACGAGCTTGATGTTGGTCTCGTTCGCGTCGGAGCCGGAGAGGCCGAAATAGACCCGGCACATCCCCGCGGGCGCGCGGTCGACGATCATCTTGGCCAGCGTGATCGAGGCTTCCGTCCCATGGCCCACATAGGCGTGGTAATAGGCAAGCTCGTGCGCCTGCCGGGCGATGGCGTCCGCGATCTCGGTGCGGCCATAGCCCACGTTCACGCAATAGAGCCCGGCGAAGGCGTCCAGCAGGCGGTTGCCCTCCCGGTCGGTGATGTAGACGCCCTCGCCGCCGGTCACGATGCGGTTCGGCGCCTCGCCGCGCGCGAACTGCGCGAAATGCGTGGACGGGTGCAGGAAATGCGCGCGGTCCCAGGCATCGAGGCGGTCGTTGGTCAGCATGGTCGTTCTCTCCCTGAAAGGCGGGGTTGCGCGGTCGTCAGGACCAGTCGCGGCAGACGTACTTCACGTCGGAAAAGGCCTCGATTCCGTGGCGGGAGCCCTCGCGCCCGAGGCCCGACTGCTTCATGCCGCCGAACGGGATCGGCGCGCCCGTCACCTTGGTCCGGTTGATGCCCAGCATCCCGAACTCCAGCGCGCGGCTCACCCGGTAGATGCGGGAGGGGTCGCGCGTGTGGACATAGGCCATGAGGCCGTACTCGGTCGCGTTTGCGCGGGCGACGGCTTCCTCCTCGGTGTCGAAGGGGGCGAGCGCGGCGACCGGGCCGAAGGTCTCCTCGTGCAGGATCTTCGCCGCGTCCGGCACGTCGGCAAGAACGGTCGGCGCGAAGAACAGCGGACCGAGGTCCATCACCCCGCCGCCGCACAGCAGCTTGGCGCCGCGCTCCACCGCATCCTCGACATGCTCGCGCTGCTTGGCCACCGCCCGTTCGTTCATCAGCGGGCCGATGTCCGGATCGTCGAGACCGTTGCCGACGCTCAACGCCTGCGTCGCGGCGGCGAATTTCTCGCAGAAGGCGGCGTAGACCGGCCGCTCCACGAAGAAGCGGTTGGCACCGAGGCAGTCCTGTCCGGAGGTTGCGAACTTCGCCTTGATCGCCTCGCGCACCGCCTTGTCGAGGTCGGCGTCCGCGAAGACGATGAAGGGGGCGTGCCCGCCAAGCTCCAGGCTCAGCCGCTTGATCGTCGGCGCGCACTGTTCGTAGAGCAGACGCCCGACGCCGGTCGAGCCGGTGAAGGAGAGGGCGCGCACGCGGGCGTCCTTCGTCCAGGTGCCGACGATTTCGGCCGCATCGCCCACGACCACGTTGAAGACGCCGCCGGGCAGCCCCGCGCGGGCGGCAAGTTCCGCGAGCGCCAGGGCCGACAAGGGCGTCTCCCGCGACGGGTGGGCCACCACCGTGCAGCCGATGGCGAGCGCGGCGGCGGCCTTGCGCGTCAGCATCGCGTTCGGAAAGTTCCACGGCGTGACGAGCGCCGCGACGCCCACAGGCTCGCGCCAGACCTCGACCTCGGCGTCGTTGAGATGCGACGTGACGCTCATGATGTCCGGGCGCCTGGCCTCCTCGGCGAAGAACTCGACAAAGGACGCGCCATAGTCGATCTCGCCGCGCGCTTCCGAGACCGGCTTGCCCTGCTCCAGCGTCATCAGCCGTGCGAGGTCTTCCTTGTGGTCGAGGATCAGCGCATGCCAGCGCTTCAGCACGTCGGCACGCTCCTGCGGCAGGAGGCGGGACCAGGGGCCGTAGGCGCGATGAGCCGCGTCCACCGCGGCCGCCGCGCGGCCGGCATCGGCGGCCAGTACGCCGGTGATCTCTTCCCCGTCCGCCGGATTGGTGACGGCGAAGACGCCGGCGGGCGAGGATTTGTCCCAGGCGCCCCCGATCCACGAGGAGACGCGCAGCAAGCCGGGCTCGGCAAGTCCGAGGCCAGCGTCGGCGTCGCGGGGTGCGGTCTGCGTGCGGCGGGTCGCGGACATGAAGCTGCCTCCCTTCCTCTCGGCAGGTTGATACCTGTCGGAGTCTAGGGCTTTCGTCCCGGCGTTGGATCGGGATCGCGCGGCGTCCGCCGAAATCCCTTCGGCGCAGGGGCCGCTCAGTCCGGGGTTTCTTCGGCGGCGCGCACGAGATCGCGAACGGGCGGCGGGGACGACTTCACATTCTTCGTGACCACATAGGTGAAATAGCGCTTCACTCCGATCTCGCTCTCGAGCAGGTGCTGGATCAGGTGCTGGTAGCTGTCGACGTCGGGCGCCATCACCTCGAGGAAATAGTCGACACCGCCGCCCACCGCGAGGCAGCGCGTGACCTCGGGCAGGCGCGCGACCGCGGCCTCGAACTTCTGGAAATCCGCGGCGCGGTGCTGTTCCAGCTCGATCTGCACGACGAACAGCGACACCCGCGCGATACGGTCGAGCGCCACCTCGGCGCGGTATCCCGAGATCACGCCCGCCTGCTCCAGCCGGGTCAGGCGTTCCCAGCAGGCGGCCGGGGACAGGTTGATCTCGGCGGCGAGCGCGGACTTCTTGATGCGGCCGTCGCGTTGCAGCACCGACAGGATCTTCAGGTCCCGGCTGTCGAGGCCGATCCTCATGGCGCGCGTGCGTCCTCCCTGGCGGTTCGGTGGCGGCTGCTCCGGACGATGACGGGGAGCCTATCACGCATGGCCGCGATCATGGGAAGAGGCCGATGCCCCATGCTTGCATCGCATCGGGCACCGCAATAGAATATTTCGTAATGACGCAAATGTTTTCAGAATGAAGAAAGGAATGGCTGCGGTGGCGACACGCAATCTCGACATTCGCCCGATCGCGGGGGCGCTGGGCGCGGAGATTCACGGGGTGGACCTGTCCCGCGACCTCGACGAGGGTACCGTTTCGGCGATCCGGCAGGCGTGGCTGCAGTATCTCGTCGTGTTCTTTCGCGATCAGAATCTCGATTCCGACGCGTTCATGGCCTTCGCGCGCGCCATGGGGGAGCCGGTCGAGTATCCCTTCGTGCACGGGCTCGACGGCTATCCGGAGATCATCCAGGTCGCCAAGATGGAGCATGAGAAGGTCAATTTCGGCGGCGTCTGGCATACCGACACGGCCTATCTCGAGCATCCGCCGATGGGCACGATGCTGGTCGCGCGCGAGATCCCGCCCTATGGAGGCGATACGCTCTACGCCAGCGGGTACGCGGCCTATGACGCGCTCTCCGACGGCATGAAGCGGATGATCGACGGACTCGTCGCGATCAACAGCTCCGCCAAGGCCGACGTCACCAAGACCCGCGAGGACCGCATCAAGGACAGCGGCCGCGACGAGGCGGCCAAGGTGTTCGAGGCGGCTCATCCCGTGGTCCGGACGCATCCGGAGACGGGGCGCAAGGCGCTCTATGTGAACACCGCGCACACGGTCCGCTTCGACGGCATGACGGAGGAGGAGAGCGCGCCGCTGCTCGCCTATCTCCACGCGCACCAGGTGCGGCCGGAGTTCACCTGCCGCTTCCGCTGGCAGCCCGGCTCGCTTGCCTTCTGGGACAATCGCTGCGCGCTCCACAACCCGGTCAACGACTACCACGGGCACAGGCGCGTCATGCACCGGATCACGCTGAAGGGCGACCGCCCGGTCTGATCCTCAGCGCTCGACGAAGTGCACGCGGCGCATCAGTTCGATCAGGAAGGCCGTGGATATCCCGAAGGCGATCATGCCGTTGGTGGCGGCAAAGCCTGAAAGCAGACGCCATTCGGGTGCGCCCAGGATGTCGCCGAAGCCGAGAGTCGTGTAGCAGACGAGCGAGAAATAGACCGCGGTCTCCCAATCGCCGACGACGCCCAGCGCCTCGAAAGCCGCGGCCCAGATGTAGACGCAGATCGTGTTCAGCAGCAGGATCAGCATGATCCCGCCGAAAACGATCTGCAGCCGTCTGAGGGGCGGCTGGCGGTGGGAGATCCGGCTGAAGAAGCGGTTGAGCCCGTCCACCGCGAGCGCGATCCCCATCCCGTGGATGAACAGCGAGACCACGATCACGATCGTTCCGGCTGCGATCTGGGTGAGCATTGCGAATCGGGCTCCGGACAGAACACCTCAAGTAGGGCACCTGCCGGGCGTTCCGCGCAAGGGCGCGGGCCTACATCAGCAAGCCGTGCGCCAGCATGTAGAAGCCGACGAGGATCAGCGCCGCGAAGAACAGCTTGCGGAAGCCTTCTTCGGAAATGCGGTGGCGCACCTTCTGGCCGAGATAGAGGCCGATGAAGGTCGGCACCAGGGCCGCGACCGAGATCGTCGCCTGATCCGTCGTGACGAGGCTGCGCCCTGCCATCGAAAAGAGCAGCGAGGAGCTGATCGTCACGAAGGTGATGCCCATCGCCTGAACGAGGATGTCGCGCTTGAAGCCCAGCGTCTGCACATAGAGAAGGCCCGGCACGATGAAGACGCCCGCCATGCCGAACAGCAGGCCGCCCGCCCCGCCGGCCGCAGGCGACATCCACGCCTCGTGCCGCCCCGGGGGCGGAAGTTGCGGCGTCAGCAGCGAGAAGGTCGAGTAGAGCACCAGAAGCGCGCCGAGCAAGGCTTCCAGGAGCTTCGTGTCGGCGCCCGCCAGCACGCCGGTGCCGATCCAGATGCCGACCATGGCGGCGAGCAGGAAGGACCATAGCCGCGCGACAAGGCGCAGGAAGGCGGGGCCCGCCAGCGCCTGATAGATGTTGGTGACGACGCCCGGAATGAGGAACAGGGCCAGCGCCGACTTCAATCCGACGATCGGCGCGAGCATTGCGAGCACGACGACGGGCAGGCCGAGCCCGCTCGCCCCCTTCACGAAGCCGCCGATGAAGAACGTCAGCGCGATATAGGCTGCCGTCTCGAGTGTCAGATCCAAGGTGCCCGATCCCCCTGGCCGTTGTCCTGGCCCTTCGTCCTTTCGGTGGCACATAGGGCGGTTTCGCCCGCCGTCCTGCAAGAGGGGAGGGTGTCTGGTCTGCATTGCACATGTTGCGGCCGGAGAGCCCGCGGCGTGCGGCCGCGCCCTGCGGTCCGCCCCTTGCACACCGGGGGGAGAGGGGGCTAGGACAGCGGTCATGGAACATCGTCCGGGGGAAGACGCCGCGGCCCACGCGGCCCGGCGTGCCGAAGTCACCGCCGAGATCGTCGCACGCACAGGCATCGACGAGGCGATGATCGAGCGTCTGGTACATGGCTTCTACGACCGCGTGCGCCGCGACCCCATGCTCGGGCCGGTATTCGACGCGAAGATCTCCGACTGGGAGCCGCACCTCGCGCGCATGTGCGCCTTCTGGTCGTCGGTCGCGCTGCTGAGTGGACGCTATCACGGCCGTCCCATGCCCGCGCACGTGCGCCTGCCGGTCGACGCGCGCCATTTCGACCGCTGGCTGGCGCTGTTCGAGGCGGCGGCCCGCGACCTCTGCCCGCCCGCCGCGGCGGAGCATTTCATCGAGCGCGCGCACAGGATCGCCGAGAGCCTCGAGATGGGCGTGGCCAGCGTGAACGGCGTGATGCTGGGGCGGGGGCAGCGCTACCGGAACCCGGCGCTCGATGCCCCGGAAGGCGGGCGCCCGGCCTGAATCTGCCGTGGCCGGACATGCCTTCCATGCGGGCCAGGCGTCTGGCCATCCGCTTCCCGCGCGGCGATGCTGAAGCAATGACGTCCCGCGCGCCCTTTCGTGCCGCAGCACCCGACCGGCCTGAGCGATGAACGCCGCGCTCGCCGGAATCCTCTTCATGCTGCTCAGCGGGATCTCCAACACGCTGATGCTCTCGGCGATCAAGCACCTCGCGGAGGACCTGCATCCGCTGCAGATCGCCTTCTTCCGCTGCATCGTCGGCTTCATGGTGCTTGCCCCGATGCTCTGGCAGATCGGCGGGATCGGTGCGATGCGCACGCGCCACATCGGGCTGCATGCGCTGCGCGGCCTGCTGAACGCGGGCGCCATGCTGTGCTTCTTCTGGGCGGTCAGCATCACGCCCATGGCCATGATCTCCGCCATCAACTTCACCGCGCCGCTGTTCGCGACCCTGCTGGCGATCCTGATTCTGGGCGAACGGGTGGGGATCCGGCGCTGGGCCGGGCTCGTGATCGGGTTTGCGGGCACGCTCGTGATCGTGCGCCCCGGGTTCGAGGCGGTCAGCCCCGGCGCCATCCTGGCGCTGGTCTCGAGCCTTGTCTGGGCCGGCGCGATGATCGTCATCAAGCGCCTGACGCACGAGGAAAGCCCCCTCGTCATCACGCTCTACGCCTCGATCTTCGTGGGCCTGTTCGCGCTGATACCGGCGATTGCCGTGTGGCAGTGGCCGACGGGCTGGCAATGGGGCTGGCTTGCGCTGATCGGCGTGTTCGGCAGCGCCGTCCAGTATTTCCTGACGCGGGCCTTCTCGCTCGCGGACACGACGCTGGTGCTGCCGTTCGATTTCCTGAAACTCGTCTGGGCCTCCATCGCGGGGTTGTTTCTCTTCCAGGAGGTTCCGGACATCTGGACGTGGATCGGCGGCAGCGTGATCTTCGCCAGTTCCTTCTACATCGCCTACCGGGAACGCCGCCGCGGCGTGCCGCCGCCCCCGCGCGTTCCCGACACGCCCGCAAGCTGAGTGCGGGGCCGCCGCTAGCGCACATCCTCCGATTGACAAGGCTTGCGAGTCGCGGCGAAACTTCGCGGCAGCATCGGTTCCGCGACACTGCGGATGAAATGGGAACCCGGTGAGGGCGCGATCGACGTGCCCGATGCCGGGGCTGCCCCCGCAACTGTAAGCGGCGAGCCCTGTGCCGACGACGCCACTGGATGTCCCCTCGGGGCGCATTTGGGAAGGCAGGTACAGGGTGACGACCCGCGAGCCAGGAGACCTGCCGATGCCAGAGTCACCCGACCTGCGGCGCGGGGTGCGCCCGGGCACGGACTTCCGTAGCGGTGACATCGAACGGTTGATCCCGCGCTCCGCGCGGCGGTCGGTGCGTTGGATGGCATGGTTCGGCCTCTTTCGTCTCCGTACGCCGGCAGACCCGCGGGATCGGGTCACGGCTTGTCCGGCGCTCCCTGGAGGACCCGGACGTACGGAAGAGGACGACAGTGCGCATTTCGATTTCCCATTGCCTTTCCCTCCCCCTTGCCCTGGCGGCAGCGGCCGCCGGACTGCCAGCGATGGCCGGCGAGGCGACCGACCTCGGCGAGATCCTCGTGTCCGCGGGCCGCACGCCCGCACCCGAGGTCACCGTCGGCGCGACGCACACGGTCATCACCGGCGAAGAGCTGGAGCGCCGTCAGGTCCGCTTCGTCGCCGACGCGCTGCGGGCGGTTCCG
>JAJLJT010000347.1:0-3314 GCA_033844555.1 Alphaproteobacteria bacterium
GGGATAGGCGTCGAGGAACTGCGTGAAGGCGCTTTCCGCCGCCTCGAAATCCTTGCGCTGCAGCAGCGCGAACGCACGTTCGTAATCGGCCCGCGCGTCGCCTGTCGGCGCCAGCGCCGCCGCCTGTTGGCTCCCGGCGTCGGGCACGTCGCGCGGGGCGGGCGGAATGCGGCTGGGGTCGACCGTGCCGAGAACCCGTTGCGGCGACTGGCCGGAGGAGGGAAGCGGCGCGCCTGCGCCTGTGGCCGCGCCCCCCGCGGCAGCGCCTGCAGCCGCTTGTCCGGCGTTCTCGCCAGCCGCCGGCGCACCGCCCTGTTCGAGCGCACGCAGTCGGTACTCCGCATCCTCGATGAAGCGGGTCAGCTTGTCGTCGTTCTGCCGGATCGCGAAGCGTAACTCCTCGATCTGGCCGGTCAGACGGCGAAGCTCCGCCTCCAGCTGGTCGAGCCGAACCGTGGCGGAGGCATCGAGCGGCGCATTTCCCGCCCCCGACGGAGCAGGCGCACGGCCCGCGCTGGAGTAGAAGTCGCGCTGGAGGCTGATGACCTGACGCTCCAGCTGGTCCAGACGGTTCTGCAATGCCGGATCGCTGGTCTGCGCCAGCGCCCCGCTGCCGGCCGCAAGCAGCAGCCCCGCCGCGAGCACCGCGGATACTCCGGAACGCGCGATCATGCCTCGCCTCCCTCGCCATTGGGCGGATGGCCCCATCCTTCGCCGACAGGCGCGGCGAGAATGAGGCCGCAAAGGGCCCGATGCGTGCCGCCGTCGCGCCTCAGGCGCTCGGCACGCCCGTGACGACCGTGACGGACCGGCGGTTCTCGCTCCAGCACGACTCGTTGGAGCAGAGCGCCACGGGCCGCTCCTTGCCGTAGCTCACGGTGCGGATGCGGTCGCCGGGCACGCCCAGCGCGACCAGGTAGTTGCGCACGGACGAGGCGCGGCGGTCGCCGAGCGCCAGGTTGTATTCCCGGGTGCCGCGCTCGTCGGCGTGGCCCTCGATCACGATCGCCGCCTGCGGGTACTGCATGAGCCACGCTGCCTGCGCGCGCAGCGTGTTCTGCGCCTCCGGCGACAGGGCGTATTCGTCGGTGCCGAAGAAGACGCGGTCGCCCACCTCGACCTGGAATTCCTCGACGGTGCCGGGCGCGGGCCCGGCCTGGGTGCGTTGTCCCGAGACGCCGGTACCGCCACTGCCCGCGCCGGTCGTGACCGGTGCGGTCGTGTCGGTCGACGAACAGGCGGCAAGGCCCATCATCAGTGAAACGAGAAGTGCGAGCTTCGGTGCGGCGGAAAGGCCCATCTCAACCTCCATCTGTCCGGCCAACGGTCGTGTCCGGGTGTTCCATGTGTTGCTCCGCGCGCGGACCCGGCGCATGTCGCCGCGAGCGGAGCCGGTTCAGACTGCC
Organism: Alphaproteobacteria bacterium; assembly: GCA_033844555.1. Lineage (GTDB taxonomy): Bacteria > Pseudomonadota > Alphaproteobacteria > Futianiales > Futianiaceae > Futiania. The sequence goes on from JAJLJT010000347.1 coordinate 1,407, forward strand.
CCCTGATACACGGGGGAGAACTGCGCCAAAGGCAAACGATTTGCAAGTCCCCTTCATTCCCGAAAACCCGGGACGGTCATCGCAGCAAAGGCGACCACGCGGGGTCGGACGCGTCCTGCGGCGTCGGTACCGCACGCAGATTCCTTCCCGTGAGATCAATGGAGTAGAGCCGCGTGGAACCGCGCTCCCCCGGTGTCTGGCGGAAGAACATCAGCACCCGCCCGTTGGGCGCCCAGGTCGGGGCCTCGTCCAGGAAGCTTTCGGTCAGGATACGCTCCCCCGACCCGTCGGGCCGCATCACACCGATGCCGAATCGCCCGCCCGCGATCCGCGTGAAGGCGATCAGATCGCCGCGCGGGCTCCACACGGGCGTGGCATAGCGCCCCTCGCCGAAGCTGATGCGTTGCGGGTCCGAGCCGTCGGCGTTCATTACATAAAGCTGCTGCGTGCCGCCCCGGTCTGAGTTGAACACCACCCGGCGTCCGTCAGGCGAGAACGAGGGCGAGGTGTCGATGGCGGGATGGTTCGTCAGGCGCCGCTGCGCGCGTGTGCGCAGATCCATCAGGAAGATGTCGGAATTGCCGTCGCGCGCGAGGCTCATCACGACGCCGTCTCCGTCGGGCGTGAACGAGGGTGCGAACGACATGCCGGGGAAATTGCCCAGCACTTCCTGCCGGCCCGTCTCGATGTTGTAGAGATAGACCAGCGGGCGCCCGTCCCGGTAGGAGAGATAGGTGATCTCCTGCGTCGTCGGGCTGAAGCGCGGTGTAAGCACAAGGCTTTCCCCGCCCGTGAGGAAGCGGTGGTTTGCGCCGTCCCGGTCCATCATAGCGAGCCGCTTCACCCGTGCATTCTTCGGCCCGCTTTCGGCCACATAGACGATGCGCGTGTCGAAATAGCCCTTCTCGCCGGTCAGTTGCTCATAGATCGCGTCGGCGACGAGATGGGCGATGCGGCGCCAGTTCTCCGGCCGGGTGTAGAACTGCAGCGCGACCATCTGCTCTTCGCCGAACACGTCCCAGAGGCGGAAGTCGACCCGCAGGCGGCCGTCCGCCTCCATCACCGCGCGGCCGATCACGAGGGCCTGCGCGTCGATGACCTTCCAGTCGGGGAAGCGCGGCACGCGGTCGAAACCCACGTCCTGTTCGATGAAGGCCGCCGGGTTCACAGGCGCAAACAGGCCGGAGCTTTCGAGATCGGCCGAGACGACCGTCGCGACATCCCGGCCGAACTGCGCCGCGCGCGCATCCCCCGTCCCCTGGAAATCGACGATCGCGATCTTCAGCGGCTCGACCACGCCCTCCGTGATCTCGATGCGCAAGGGCGCCTGGGCCTGCACGGGCAGGGCAAAGGCGGGCACCAGCAGCATGGCCGCGGCGAGCAGCATAGCATGGACACGCATGCGGACGGGGCGCACGGCCGCGGGCCACGTCAAGCTGGGAGCGAGGTCGGTCGGTCGGGTCACGGGCATGGCCTCCTTCTCACGGGACGCGCGCGCTGGATGCATCGGCGCGCCCTTCATCGGAATGCCGGATCGGCAGGGTCGAACACAAGCTCGACGGTCCGCCAGCTTTCATACTTCTCGGACGGCATCGCATAGGGCTGGCACCGCAGCACAGCCCGCACGGCCGCGTCGATCGCGGCGCGGTAGTGGCTGTCGTCGCGGCGCACCTCGATGGCGCGGGGCCTGCCCGTGACCTTGCCGTCGCGGGTCAGTTCGACCGCCAGGGTCACGACGAGTTCCTCCGGGCGCGGCGCGCCCACCGGCTCCCGCCAGCAGCGCGAGACCTGGCGGCGCAGCCGGTCTCGCTCGGTATCCGTCAGACCGGAGCCGACCCCCACGCGCGCCTGCCCGGCGCTGCGTGCTGCGGCAGGGGGCGCGGTGCGGGCATTGTCCACGGCTGCGGC
>JAJLJT010000348.1:0-3530 GCA_033844555.1 Alphaproteobacteria bacterium
GTGGTGCTCGGAGCGGATACGGTCGCGCTCCTCCTGGGTTCGCGCATTGCGCATGCGCTCACGGTATTCCAGCCGCTCCCGCTCGGTCATGAGCTGGCTGCCGTAGATCTGCTCGCCCTGCTGTGCCGCCGCCGGCACCGGACCCAGCGCCAGCGCACCGAGGCCGAGCGCCAGCGCGCCAGCGCCTGCGAGAAGACTACGCCGATCGAGGTGTCTCATGGTCGCTCTCCCAATGAAGGGCGGCTGCGGACATCCTGCACCGCCCGGTGAGCCCCCTCACCCGATGCCACCCTCACTCAGTTGTGCGAATGGCTGTCGTCACCGTCTTCGTGGTCGTGGTCCTCGCCATCCTCGTGGCCGCCGGCGCCGCCGCCCATGTATTTCGGACCCTTGCCGCGGCCGGAATCGCTGTGCCCCTTGCTGAACACCCGGTCCTCGACCGAATGTCCCCCGCCGGGCGTTCCGCGGCCGCTCTTGCCCTTGTGGCCCGCGGTGCCGGCCGTATGGCCACCGGAGTGGCTGGCGTCGTCGTGGCTGTCGGTGTGTGTCGTGTGGCCGCCGCCGCCACCCGATTCATGCTGGGCCAACGCCGCAGCAGGCAAGGCGGTTCCCAAGACACCGGCCAGGAGAAGCGCCAGAACGGACGTCATGCAGGTTCTCATCGCGGAACCTCCGGATTGTCTCTTGTGAAAAGCGCGCCGGCCGGGTCGCGCAGGGGGGAAACGGACCCGGCCGGACGCAGGGTGCGGACTTACTCGGTCGGGGTGACCGGGACCGCATACTCGTGGATGTACTCGATCACCTGGACAAGGTCGTTGGTGGCCGTAGCGAACCCGTCGACGTTGCTGCCCGAGGCATCCGCTTCCTTGAAGAAGTCTTCCCAGATGTTCACGTCGGTCTCGACCCATGTGCCCTCGGTCGTTCCGGGCAGCATGAGGGTGACCTCGACGTCGCCCCAGGTCGTTTCGCGGTCATAGGTGAACGACTTGTAGTCGATGTAATCGTCGCCCACGTAGGTCGCGAGACCGAGGATCTGGTTCATGTAGATGATCGTGTCCTCGCCCACCGTACCGAACTTGTCCGATGCCGCCGCGAAGAAGCTTGCAGCATCCACCAGGTCGGCGGTCGTCAGCGAACCATCGACGAGATTTGCGAGATCGCCGGTAAACAGGCTGGTGCTGGTCACGCCGGTGAGCGTGCCGGTGCTCATGATCTCGAGGTAGAGCGCCAAGTTCTCCAGCGGTGCGTCGATCGTCTTGCTCGTGCCGTCGGTATAGGTGATCAGGATCCGCCCCGTCGGATCCAGCGACAGCGACGCCACGTTCGGGTCGTTGAGCGTGTTGATCGCCTCCTCGTAACGCGTCGCCAGCACGTAAACCGGCGAGCGGCCGACGTTCAGGCGGCCAAGTTCGACCTCCTGGGCATCCTCCTCGAAGCCTGTGTAGATCGCACCTTCCTCGTCGAGCGGAATGGGGTTGCCCTCGGCGTCGATCGGCTGGACGAAGCCGTCTGCGCTCTCGACATAGCTGTCCGGCACACCGTCATTGTTCGTGTCCGACCAGACGACGAGTATGGGAACGCCGTTGTCGTCGCGCAGCAGCACATACATGTCGCCGAACAGGTCGCCCTTCTTTCCGCCGGACGACGGATTGCCCCGGCCCGGCTTGCCGTCACGGCCGGGAACGCCTGCCCAGGACGGCCGGTCGCTGTCCTCGTCCTCTTCGGCAAGCACGTCCATCAGGCTTTTGCCCCGCGCCCCGTGACCGCGCGCATCGCCCTTGCCGCCCTTGCCGGCGCCCATCTGGCCGGACTGACCGCCCTGCCCGCCCTTGCCGCCGTGGTTGTCGGCAGACGCAGTGCCCGCCGTGCCCGTTGCCAGCACGGCCGTGAGTGCGCCTGCGGCGATCGCGCCGACCGCGACGCTGCCCAGAAGGCGGGCATACTTCGAAACGCTGGACTGCATGGTATCCGCTCCCATCGATTTGGCCGCCAGATTGTCCGGCGGTCCGTCTTGCAGCCCTCCGGGGCCACCCCGAATGGGCCGACATCTCATTGTTATTTAATAAAGCGCTTGTTTACATGCAGGAACCTTGATCTATCGCAAACGAGGCATAAAAAAGGCGCCCGAGCGGACGCCTTTTTCGGAATTCATGATCGACTTCTGCCCGTCTTTTCAGAACCTGAAGCCGATTCCGACGCGGAACATGCTCTCGTCCGTGTCGAAGCTGTCGACGTTGCCGCCCGATTGCGGAAGCCGGTAGCTGCCATAGTCGGTATAGGTGTAATCCATGCGGACGAAGGCATTGTCCGAGGCGGGGATCTCGATGCCGCCGCCGACGCTCACGCCCGTCAGCGTGTCGGTCTGGTCATAGACCGTGCCGCCAGCCTCGTAGCCCGTGTCGACAACGCTCGCGGTGCCGCCGAGGCGCAGGTAGAAGAGCGCGTTGCCGTCCGGCGTATAACCGACGCGCACGCCCGCCCCGGCGCTGCCCCTGCGGTCGGTCGAGATGGTGCGGCCGCTCGGATCGCGTTCGTTGTCCCGCGTCACGTCGGCCAGTTCGACGCTCGCGTCGACGCCGACATAGACATTGCCGAACGTCTTGCCGTAGCCCCCGAAGAAGCCGCCCGCGACGCCCGTGTCGCCACGGTCCGCGGTGAGCGTTGTCGCGCCGCCGCTGCGCGCGCCCCGCTCGACGCTGTTGAGCGCGCCGTGGCCCGCGAGCACGCCGCCATATGCGCCGTCGAAGGAACTGGCGGGCCGTGCCGGCGCATCGCGCGTCTCGCCCAGCCGCCAGCCGAAGCCGAGCCGCATCAGGCTCTCGTCGTTTGCGAAATTGTCGCGCCGGGGCTGACCCGTCGGCGTCAGCCACTGCACGTCGTAATCGCGATAGGCCGTGTAGCTGTAGTCCAACCGGACGAAGCCGCCGCCGCCGCCGACCGGCGCCTCCGTGCCGAGGCCGAAGCGCAGGCCCGGAAGCCAGTGATCCTCGCTTGCCGTGTTGTAGCCGCCGGCGCCGTCGGGAGCCGCATAGTCGGTTCCGAATTCCGTGAGGGCGAGACCGAACCGGCCGTAGACGAGATTGCCGCCGTCCAGGCGGTAGCCGAAGCGCGGACCGAACCCGACCGAGGTGCCGCGCTCGACGCCGAAGATGCGCTCGCCCGGCAGATTGGCATGGTCCCAATCCGCCATGGAATGGGACGCATCCGCCTCAAGCCCGAGGTACCAGTTCCCGACATCGACGCCCCAGCCCGCGAAGATACCGGCTTCCGGTCCGTGGTCGCCGAAATCGGCCGTCAGCGAACCGGGGACGCCGCCGCCCGCGCCGCCGCGCTGCCCCTCAAGCTCGGTCCCGAGGTTGCCGTAGCCCGCCTGCACGCCCGCATAGGTCCCGGGCACGAAGGCCGGCACCTCGCCATAGTCGAAGGCCGGATCGTAGCCCGGCGCAAGCTGGGCGCCGACACGAAGGAACACGCGGTTCTCGTCGTAATCCTCGTTCGGATCGCTCGAGTCGCGCTGCAGGTACTCATAC
>JAJLJT010000349.1:0-2348 GCA_033844555.1 Alphaproteobacteria bacterium
GGCCTGCTGGGCCTCGGTCTGGCGCGTCGCCGCGCCTGATCGGACAATCCAGCGGTCCGCAGATCAGGCGGCGGCGGGGGAACCCGCCGCCGCTTTCTGCGTTAGGACGTGTGGGCCGGACGATTGCGTTCCGGCCCGCACTGCATTATGTGCGCACGCGAAAGGCCCACCGGCGGTTGCCGCCGGCGGGTACAAAAAGGAGAGAACAGTCCATGTCCTATTCAGTCGCCGTCGTGGGCGCGACCGGCAATGTCGGCCGGGAGATGCTCAACATCCTCGCGGAGCGGGAGTTCCCGGCCTCCGAAGTGCATGCGATCGCCTCGCGCCGGTCGCTGGGCGTCGAGGTGTCCTTCGGCGACCGAACGTTGAAATGCCAGGATCTGGAGCAGTTCGACTTCTCCAAGGTCGATTTCTGCCTGATGTCGGCGGGGTCTGCCGTCTCGAAGGACTGGTCGCCGCGGATCGGCAAGGCGGGCGCCATCGTCATCGACAACTCGTCCTATTGGCGCTACGACCCGGAGGTGCCGCTGATCGTGCCGGAGGTGAATGCCGACGCGGTCGCGGGCTACACGAAGAAGAACATCATCGCGAACCCGAACTGCTCGACCGCGCAGATGGTCGTGGCGCTGAAGCCGCTGCATGAAGCCGCCGGCATCAAGCGCGTTGTCGTCTCGACCTACCAGTCGGTCTCGGGCGCGGGCAAGGACGCGATGGACGAACTGTTCGAGCAGACGCGCGCCATCTTCGTGAACGATCCGAAGGAGCCGAAGAAGTTCACCAAGCAGATCGCCTTCAACGTGATCCCGCACATCGACGTCTTCATGAAGGACGGCTCCACCAAGGAAGAGTGGAAGATGGTGACGGAGACGCACAAGATCCTCGATCCGAAGATCGAGCTGACCTCGACCTGCGTGCGCGTGCCCGTGTTCGTCGGCCACGCGGAATCGATCAACATCGAGTTCGAGCGTCCGATCACGCCGGAGGATGCGCGCGACATTCTGCGCGAGGCGCCGGGCCTCATGGTCGTGGACAAGCACGAGGACGGCGGCTACGTGACGCCGGTGGAGTGCGTGGGCGACTATGCGACCTTCGTCAGCCGCATCCGCACCGACCCGACCGTCGACCACGGCCTGAACCTGTGGTGCGTATCGGACAATCTGCGTAAGGGCGCGGCGCTCAACACGATCCAGATCGCGGAAACGATCATCAACCGCGGGCTTCTCAACAAGGCGGCCTGACCGGATCGCGCGATGCGCGCAGTGGCGAGGGGCGGCTCATCCGGGCCGCCCCTTTTCCGTTTCACGCCACGATGTCGCCCAGCAGCCGGGCCAGGCCCGCGGTCGGCAGGCTCTCGCGCCGGCCCGCCGCCTTGATCAGCGTCTCGATGCCGACGACGGTGCGGTGCATCGCCTTGTCGCCGGCCATGTCCTTCAGCATGAAGCCCAGCAGCAGCGCAGACAGCGCATCCCCGGTGCCCCGCGGAACGCGCGGGCGGCGGTCGCTCGACACCCAGTGCGCCGTGTCGGGCGCGACGAGCGCCGTGCCAAGCCTGCGCCCCGCCAGCGGGACGGAGGTCACCGCGACGACCGCGCCGCCCGCCTCGCGCGCGGCGGATTCGGCCTCGTTGGGGCCCGTGACGTTGCGTCCCGTCAGCCACGACAGTTCGAACGCGTTGGGCGTGGCGATGTCGGCCAGCGGCATCAGCCGGTCGCGGATCGCCGCCGCGGTGGCGTCGGACACGTAGAGCCCGCGGTCGGTGTCGCCGAGCACCGGATCGCAGAGATAGATGGCCTGCGGGTTCGCTTCCTTCACATGCTCGACGACGCGCACCGCCGCGCGCACCTGGTCGGCATCGCGGAAATAGCCGGTGACGACGCCGCGGACCCGCATCAGCGCCCCGTCGTCGTCCAGCGTCTCGCCGATCGCCTCGATCTCCTCGGCGGGCGTGCGATGGCCGACGGGCCGCGCGATGCCGGGGTGGGTGGACAGCACGCAGGTCGGCAGCGCCCAGACCTCGTGGCCCAGCACCTCCAGGCACGGCACCATGATGCGCAGGCCGACCGCGCCGCGCACGACATGGCTCGAAATCGCGAGAACCACCGGCGGTTCAGCCATGCGCTCCCTGTCTCCCATCAAGCGGTTGCGGCGCGGGCCCGTTCGGGTAGGCTCTGGCGCGCGTACATTCAGACAGGGAAGCTTGTGCCGATGACCGAGACCGACGCAACCCCGATCCGTCCCCGCCGCTCCGTCCTTTACATGCCGGGCTCGAATCCGCGCGCGCTGGAGAAGGCGAAGACGCTGCCCGCCGATGCGCTGATCCTCGACCTCGAGGACGCGACCGCGCCGGA
>JAJLJT010000350.1:0-3379 GCA_033844555.1 Alphaproteobacteria bacterium
GGCGGGATCCGAGTCGGCCTCTCGCTCGGCGGCGGCGGCACGGGCGGGGGCGTGGAGGATCCGCGCACGCCCTGCGCCGCCGGCAACTGCCCCGAAGCCGTGGACATGACGGTCGCGGGCAATATCGTGCTGCACTGCCCGGGCGAGCCGGGCCTTTACCTGAACGAGGCCGAGGGCGCGCTTGTCGTGGGCAACACCTTCCTTGGCACCGCGGGCGTCGACGCGCGCTTTCCCGAAACCTCGGCCCGGATCGAGAACAACCTGATCGGCGGGCGCATCGCCCGGCGCGACGGCGGGCAGGCGGTGGCGCGCGGCAATGTCGTCGAGGGTGGGGCGGCCGGCCTCGGCGCCACGCGCGTCGATGCCTGGTTCCCCGGCTGGCGGGAGGGCGACCTCACGCTCTCCGCCATGCCGCCGCGTCCGCCCGGGGCACCGCCGATGCCGGTGGGCGCGCGCGATTTCTGCGGCCATCCCTACACGGACGCCTCGCCGCCCGGCGCGATTGCGGGCACGGGCCGCTGCGTCGTCGCGGAGGAACTGTCCCGCCGCCACGGTCCCTTCGCGCCAGGCCTTCCCATTCGCTGAGGGCGCACGGCCCTGCCTCACGCGATTCGCAGGTGCGCGCCGGGTTCCCGCGCGCTAGGTAAAGGCCATGCGGCAATCACCCGAAAGCGGGAGGGAGACGGGGATGGATCTGGATCTTGAGGGCAAGCGCGTACTGGTCACCGGCGGCAGCAAGGGCATCGGGCTCGCCTGCGCGCGCGCCTTCCTCGCCGAGGGGGCGAAGGTCGGCATCGTCTCCCGCTCGCAGGCGAATATCGACACCGCACTCGCCGATCTGCCCGGCGCGGTCGGCCATGCCGCCGACCTGACCGATGCGGCCGCCGCCCTCGACATCGTGCAGGCGATGGAGGAGAAGCTCGGCCCCCTCGACGTGCTGGTGAACAGCGCCGGTGCCGCCAAGCGGACGCCCGCGCCGGAGCTGACGCCCGAGGCATGGCGCGGCGCGATGGACGCCAAGTTCTTCAGCTACATCAACGTGATCGACCCGCTCATCAAGCTCATGGCCGCGCGCGGCAAGGGCGTCGTCGTCAATGTCATCGGCAATGGCGGCAAGGTCGCCTCGCCCACGCACATCGCGGGCGGCGCGGCGAACGCGGCGCTGATGCTGGCCACCGCAGGCCTCGGCAGCGCCTATGCCGCGTCGGGCGTGCGGGTGCTGGCGGTCAGCCCCGGCCTCACGAACACGGGCCGCGTGGCGCAGGGGCTTGCGTCCGAGGCGCGTCTCCAGGGCATCACGGTCGAGGAGGCGGGCGCGCGTGCCGTCGCCCGCATCCCCATGGGCCGCTGGGCCGAGCCGGAGGAGATCGCCAACGCCGTCCTCTTCCTCGCGTCGCAGAAGGCGAGCTACCTCACCGGCGTCTCGATCCCGATGGACGGGGCGAGCGTGCCTGTCGTCATCTGAGAAACCCGCAAGGGGGTGCGCGGGGCGTCGTGCCCCGCTCACTCCTTCGGGGGCGGCGGGTCGGCGGGCAGGAACATGACCGCGAGGAAGGTCACGCACGCCAGCCCCGCCAGCAGCGTCAGCATCGTCGGGAAGCCCGCGAGCTTCACGCTCGGGCCGAGCAGGGCCACGGCGGCCGAGCTGACGCCATAGCCGATGGCGAGCCGCATCCCCGTCACGCGCGAGCGCATCCGGTCGTCGACATAGCGCACGATCATCGCGTCGGTGAACGGCACCGCGCCGAAGACCAGCAGCATGAAGCCGATGGCGACGACGAACAGCGCCCAGCCCTCGACCTGCGCCGCGATCAGGAACAGCGGCACCTGAAGCGCCGCGACGCCGAGGAAGACGGTTTTCAGCGGATAGGCGTCGATCAGCTTGCCCACGACGATCTGGGCGAGCGAGGCGGCGGCGAAGATCGCGAACAGCATGGTGGCGAGCAGGGCGGGATCGGCCGCGGCCTCGGCCACGTGGGCGCGCAGCAACTCCCCGTTTCCGCTCGTCGTGAAGTTGAAGATCACGCTGCCGGTGATCGCGGTCAGCGTCATGATCGCGAAGACCCGCGCCATCATGGCGCGCGGCATGTCGAGCAGCTTGTTCGCGCGCCGCGCCGGGGCCTCCGTCTCGCGCGGGACCAGCAGGACGAACGCCACCGCGCAGAGAAGGCAGATCGCGCCCGGCAGGATGAAGGCCATCTGCCAGCCGAACCGCTCCGCGATGAAGACGGAGACGCCCGCCGCGATGGCGATGCCCATGTTCCCCGCAAGCCCGTTGACGCCGATCACGATGCCCGCCTTGCGCGCCTTCTGCACCAGCATCGGGATGCCGACCGGGTGGTAGATCGAGGCGAACGCGCCCATCAGCGTCAGCGCCGCGCCGATCTGCCAGGCATTGGTGCAGAGCGCGATGACGAGCGCGGACGCGCCCATGCCGGCGAAGAAGATCACCATCATCACCCAGCGGCCCCACAGGTCGCCGAGCCGCCCCGAGACGATGGAGCCGCCGCCGAACATCACCAGCGCGCCGTAGTTGTAGGGCGTCAGTTCCGTCCACTCCGTCCCCCAGACGCCCGCGATCACGCCCCAGGTGTAGGCGAAGACCACCATCATCCAATGGTCCATCGCGTGCCCGATGTTCAGCAGGATCGCCGTCGGGCTCAGGTGGCGTGTGTCGAGGTCGGGGGCGAGCGCGGTCATGGGCGACGCCTGTGCTCAGCGGGCCTGCACGGGCGGGCCGTCGACGCCCGCCTCGCGCACGAAGGCGCGGATGATCTTCGCCAGCGCGTCCGGCTGCTCGATGCAGGGCAGGTGGCCCGCGTCCGCGATCACCTCGTAGCGCGCGTCCGGGATCAGCGCCGCCGTCTCCGCCATCAGCGCGGGCGGGGTGGAGCCGTCCTGCTCCCCCACCACGCAGATCGCGGGCACCTTCACCCTCCCGCAGGCTTCGGTGAAGTCGCAGTCGCGGATCGCCGCGCTCGTTCCGGTGTAGCCGTCGACGGTCGTGCGCTCCAGCATGTTGCGGTAGCCGTGGAAGTCCGGGTTGTCCGCGCGGCGGAAGTGCGCGGTGAACCAGCGCTCCAGGATGCCGCCGGAGATCGCCTTCACGCCGTCCTGGCTCACGGCCGAGATGCGGGAATTCCAAAGCTCGTCGGTGCCGATCTTGTGGCCCGTGTCGCACAGGATCAGCGCCCGCACCATGTCGGGCCGCGCGGCGTAGAGGCCTTGCGCGATCAGCCCGCCGACCGAAAGCCCGCAGACGATGGCGTCGCGCACCTTCAGGTGTTCGAGCAGCGCGACGAGGTCGGCCACGTGGTCGTCCATGGAATAGGGCGCGGGCGTCGCGTCCGACAGGCCGTGGCCGCGCTTGTCGTAGGTG
>JAJLJT010000351.1:0-9146 GCA_033844555.1 Alphaproteobacteria bacterium
GGCTCAATGGGCGGCCGGACGTGAAGGGCACGCTGGCGCTCGCCAATCTCAATGTGGACGCCTTCGCCGGCGCGGCCGGCGGCGGCGGAGAGGCGCAAGCGCAAGCCAAACCCGCGCAGGAGGGCTGGAGCGATGCCCCCCTCGACCTGTCGGCCCTGTCGCTCGCCGATGCGGACCTGAAACTGACAGCTGCGAACGTGCGCGCGGGCGGGCTGAAGCTCGACAAGGCCGCCTCGCGCCTGCTGCTGAAGGATGGGGCGCTGCGTCTCGACCTGAGCGATCTCGGCCTTTATGGCGGCACGGGCGGCGGCCGCATCACGCTTGCCGCGGGCGGGGCGGCGCCGCAGCTTGCCAGCGCGCTGAAGCTGACCGGCGTGCAGCTTGGCCCCCTCCTGAAGGACGCGGCCGACTTCACCCGCCTGGAAGGCACCGGCACTGTCGAGATGGACATCACGACGGCAGGCGGCAGCGTGAAGCAGATGGTCTCCGCGCTGGGCGGAAAGGGTGCGATCGACGTGCGCGACGGCGCCATCGTCGGGATCAACCTGGCGGCGATGGTGCGCAATGCCGCGAACGCCTTCCTCGATTCCTCGGCGCGCGAGACGCAGAAGACCGACTTCGCCGCCCTGACCGCGACCTACACCATTGCGAAGGGCATCGTGACCAACAGCGACCTAGCGCTCGTCGGGCCGCTGCTGCGGGTGACGGGGGCCGGCACGGTCGACCTGCCTGCGCGCACGGTCAACTACCGGGTCGAGCCCAAGGCGGTGGCGAGCCTTCAGGGCCAGGGCGGCCAGGGGGATCTCAAGGGCATCGTCGTGCCGGTGGTCATCTCGGGCCCGTGGTCGAACCTCTCCTACCGGCCCGACCTCACGGGCGCCATCACCGGCGCGCTGCGCGATCCGCAGGCCCTGCAGCAGGGGCTCGATAGCCTGAAGGGCGGCGGCACCGACGCGATCCGCGGACTGCTTGGCGGCGGCGGCACATCCGAGAGCGGCGCCACGGAGGGTGCGAAAAGCCCGCTGGGCGGCGTGCTCGACAAGGTGCTCGGCGGCAGCCAGACGCAGGACGCGCCGGCCGAGCAGGCCCCCTCCGGGACGACGACGCAGGAGGAACCCGCGCCCAGGCCCGCCTCGCCGAAGGATCTGCTGCGCGGCATCCTGAACCGCTGACACGATGGCCCTGTCAATCTCCCCTTAAGATTCCCCGTGCTCTTATGGGGAGACCTAACGTCCTTTCAGAGATGGGGCCACACATGTCAGGTCAGACAATCCGTGCCGCCAGCGCAGACGATGCGCAGGCATTGGCCTATGTGGTCCTCAAGATGCTATCGGAGACGGAAGGAAGCGAGGGTGTGGAACGCGACAAGGTCGCGGAGCGCCTCAAGGAGGACGGCCCCGGCGGAAAGGGCCTGTTCGACTGCCTGATCGGCTTCCACCGCGCACGCCCCTCGGGCCTGCTGATGTATTCCCATACCTACGATCCCTACAGCCTGTCCGCCGGCGCGCAGGTCCAGACGATCTACGTGACGGAGGCAGCGGGCGCCGACGGCCTCGCCGAGGATCTCGTGAACGGCCTCTTCCACATCGCAGCGAAGCAGAAATGGTCGCACATCGACTGGCCGGTCGACCGCACGGACAGCGACGCGGTCGCGTTCTTCAAGGACGAGGTCGGGGCGACCTGTGGCCATTACGGCTTCCGCGTGAGCCGCAAGAACATCGAGAACTGGATCAGGTCGGGCCGCGCGGCGGCGTAAGGCGCCGCGGGCGCCCTGCCGCGCACATACCCGACAGACGCACGCGCACCCGGCACGCCGCCGTGCGGCCGCGAACAGAGCTGCCCCCCGCGCGGGCGCACCCCTTCCCCCCGCCGTTCAGCGTCTGAAGCGTCTCAGAAGATGGCGACGGCGGCCAGGGCGGCCACGCTTGCCAGAACGACCACGCCCGCGATGCAGAGACCCACGACACCCGCCAGGGTGATGCGGAAGCGCTTGCGCGGGGCGCGCCGCTCCGCCTCCCCTCTCGGCAGCTCCATCTCCTCGGTGCGGCCTGCCTGCTCCAGCTCGGCCTTCACACGGCCGGCCACCTCGTCGGCGTCGAGGCCGAGATGCCGGGCATAGGCGCGGGCATAACCCACCGTGTAGCAGGCGGCGGGCAGCCGGTCATAGGCGCCCTCTTCCAGGGCGAAGAGATAGGTCTTGGTCAGGCAGAGCTTGGAGGCGGTATCGTGCGCGTCCTCGTTCCGGCCAAGTCGGCGGTCACGGAGAACCGCACCGATGGGCCGGTCAGGATCGCGTTCGGGCCGGCCGCTACGGCGCGTCGCGCCGCTGGGGACGCGGGTTGCCTCGCGGAACTCTGCGATGGCGAGGTTGCGTGCGGACATGGTGACCCCTTGCTGACTGTGTCCGAAGTGCCCCAAAAAGCCCTTTACAATTGAAGCAACGTTCTTAACGGAACTCAACAAGTGATTCGTTTACCAGTGCGATTCCGCACCGCTTTTTCCGCTTCGTGAACCTTAGGGCAGAAGCGTGAAGAGGGCGTAAACCCGGAGGGGACGCGGGGTTGGGGCCCTACCGGGCGTAGAAGATCCGGTAGATCGCGCCCGCGTAGTCGTCACCGATCAGCAGCGATCCGTCGGGCAGCAGCGCCAGTTGCGCGGGCTTGCCCCAGGCCGTGCGGGAGCTTTGCCCGGCGAGGAATCCGTCGGCGAAGACCTCCAGCCGCTCGAAGCCGCCATCGGCGGAAAAGCGTGCGCGCAGAAGCTGATAGCCGGAAGGATCCATCGGATCGCGGTTCCAGCTGCCCTGCAGCGCGATGAAGGCGTCGTTGCGGTACTCCTCCGGGAACATGGCGCCCGTGTAGAACACCATGCCGAGCGCGCCCGCATGCGCCTCGATCTCGGCGAGCGGCGTTACGGTGCCTTCGGGCGGCGTCGCATCGGCGAACTGCGGATAGGGCTTTTCCGCCTTCCCCCAGACGAAGGGAAAGCCGTAGTGCTGGCCCGGCGCGTCGAGCCGGTTGAACTCGTCCGGCGGGATATGGTCGCCCATGTTGTCGCCGCCATTGTCGGTGAAGTGGAGGACGCCCGTGACCGGGTGCCAGTCGAACCCGACCGAGTTGCGCACGCCGCGCGCGATCACCTCCGGCTCCCAGGTCTCGGGGTCGAAGCGGACGAGGGTCGCCGCGAGCCCCTCCACCGCGCAGATGTTGCAGGGCGCGCCGACAGCGGCGTAGAGCAGCCCGTCCGGCCCGAACTCCGCCGCGCGCCAGCCATGATGCCGCCGGTCGATCAGGCCCTCGTGCAGAACCTCGCCGGGCCCCGGCTCGCGCGGCCAGGTGTCGCTGAGGGCGAAGCGCCGGACCCGGTGCGTCTCGACGACATAGAGGCGCCCGTCCGGGCCGATGTCGATGCCGTGCGGCATCTTGCCGTCCGTGATGACGGCGGTGCGCGCGTCGGGCCGCCCGTCGCCGTCCTCATCGTCGAGCCGCCAGACGGTCTCGCCGCGCGTGGAGACGAAGATCGTGCGTCCGTCGTCCATCACGGCCATCTCGCGCGCGCCCGGCACCTCGGCGAAGAGTTCCGCCCTGAAACCCTCGGGCAGGCGCAGGCTCGCGACCTCTTCGGGCGTGGCGGCAGAGCCAGCGGCGGGCACAATGGCGAGCGCGGCGGCGGCGACGGCGGCAAGACGGGCGAGGGTCATCGGTCGGGCCTCCCTTGAACGGCATCAGGCGGGGATCGCTCCCCGCCTGACATGGGTTCGAAGAGGGCTGGCGTCCAGCGCCCGACGCGCCTGGGCCGCTTCAGCCCGCCGCCGCGACCGCCCGCTTCGCCATCACGGTGACGAGATGGGCGCGATACTCCGGCGAGCCGTGGATGTCGCCGTTCACGTCGTCCGGCGACACCTTCACATTGGCAATGGCATCGGCGGAGAAATTGCCTGCGAGCGCCTTCTCCATCTCCGCGACCCGGAAGACGCCGTTCGCGCCCGCGCCCGTGATCGCCACGCGCACCGAGCCGTCCTTCATCTGCGCGACGAACGCGCCGACGAGGGAATAGCGCGAGGCCGGGTTCGGGAACTTCGCGTAAGCCGCCTTCGCCGGGATCGGGAAGGAGATTTTCGTGATGATCTCCCCATCCTCCAGCGCCGTCTCGAAGATGCCCTTGAAGAAGTCGTCCGCCGCGATCTGCCGGGCGTCGGTGTGCACGGTCGCGCCGAGGCCCAGCACGGCGCCCGGATAGTCCGCCGCCGGGTCGTTGTTCGCGACCGAGCCGCCGAGCGTGCCGCGATGGCGCACATGCGGGTCGCCGATGTGCGATGCGAGGTCGGCGAGCGCCGGGATCGCCTTGCGCACCTCCGCCGAGGAGGCGACGTCCGCGTGCCGCACGCCGGCCCCGATCACGACGGCGTCGCCCGTGACCTCGATGCCCTGAAGCTCGGCAACCTGGCCGAGGTCGACGAGGTCGGACGGCATGGCGAGGCGCTGCTTCATCGTCGGCAGCAGCGTCTGCCCGCCGGCCAGCAGCTTGCCGTCCTCCGCCCCGCCGAGCATGGACTTGGCCTCCGACAGGCTCTTGGGCCGGTGATAGGTGAAGGAATACATGGTTCTCGTTTCTCCCTGATGTTCGTGCGGGCCTCCCGCCCCCGCCCCGCCGGTCGCGGCGGGACGGAGACAGGCGCCCGGATCAGCCGTGGATCGCGCGCCAGACACGCTCCGGCGTCGCGGGCATGGCGATGTTGTCGCTTCCCGTGGCGTCGATGATCGCGTTGATGACAGACGGCGGCGAACCGATCGCGCCCGCCTCGCCGCAGCCCTTCAGGCCCAGCGGGTTCGACGGGCAGACGGTCGTCGAATGGCCGAGCGTGTAGGACGGCACGTCGGCCGCGCGCGGCATGCAATAGTCCATGTAGGAGCCGGTCAGAAGCTGGCCCGTCTCCTTGTCATAGATGCAGCCCTCGAACATCGCCTGGCCGATGCCCTGGGTCAGGCCGCCGTGGACCTGCCCCTCGACGATCATCGGGTTCATGATGTTGCCGAAATCGTCGACGGCGGTGAACTTCACGATCTCCGTATGGCCGGTGTCGGGATCGACCTCGACCTCGCAGACATGGCAGCCCGACGGGAAGGTGAAGTTGATCGGGTCGTAGAAGGCGCCTTCCTTCAGTCCCGGCTCGATCCCCTGCGGCAGGTTGTGGGCCGTGTAGGCCGCGAGCGACACCTCGCCGAAGCCCAGTTCCTTGTCGGTGCCCGCGACCTTCAGCTTGCCGCCTTCGATGACGATGTCGTCCTCCGCCGCCTCCATCAGGTGCGCTGCGATCTTCTTGGCCTTCGCCTCGACCTTCTCCAGCGCCTTCAGGATTGCGTTGAGGCCGACGGGGCCCGACCGCGAGCCGTAGGTGCCCATGCCGAACTGCACCTTGTCGGTGTCGCCGTGCACGATCTGCACGTTCTCCACCCCGATCCCGAGACGGTCGGCGATCAGCTGGGCGAAGACCGTCTCATGGCCCTGTCCGTGGCTGTGGCTGCCGGTCAGAACCTCGACATTGCCGGTGGGGTTCACGCGGACCTCCGCCGATTCCCACTGGCCGACGCCGCCGCCAAGCGCGCCGACGGCCGCCGAGGGGGCGAGACCGCACGCCTCGATATAGGTCGAGAAGCCGAGGCCGCGCAGCTTGCCGCGCTTCTTCGCCTCCTCCTTGCGGGCCGGCAGGCCCTTGTAGTCGGCCAGTTCCAGCGCCTTCTCGATCAGCGCGTCGAAATCGCCGGAGTCGTAGTTCATGATCACCGGCGTCTGGTGCGGGAAGGACTTGATGAAGTTCTTCCGCCGCAGCTCCACCCGGTCGACGCCCATCTCCCGCGCCGCCTTCTCGATCAGGCGTTCGAGCAGATAGGTCGCCTCCGGCCGCCCCGCGCCGCGGTAGGCGTCGACGCAGTTCGTGTTGGTGTAGACCGCCGTCACCTCGCAATAGATGTTCTTCATGTCGTACTGCCCGGAGAGCAGCGTGCCGTAGAGATAGGTGGGCGTGGCCGACGAGAAGATCTGCATGTACGCGCCGATGTTGGCGATCGTGTTCACCTTGAAGCCGATGATGCGGTGGTCGGCGTCGAAGGCCATCTCGGCGTGGGTGACATGGTCGCGCGCGTGCGCGTCCGTCAGGAAGGATTCCGTCCGCTCCGCCGTCCAGCGCACCGGGCGGCCGACCTTCTTCGAGGCCCAGAGGCAGACCGTCTCTTCCGGATAGACGTAGATCTTGGAGCCGAAGCCGCCGCCCACGTCGGGGCCGACCACGCGCAGCTTGTGCTCCGGCGCGACGCCGACGAAGGCCGACAGCACCAGGCGCGCCACGTGCGGGTTCTGCGTGGTGTTGTAGAGGGTGTAGCTCTCCTCCGCCTCGTCATAGACGGCGAGCGCGGCGCGCGGCTCGATCGCGTTCGGGATCAGGCGGTTGTTGATCACGTCGATCTTCACGACGTGGGCCGCGCCCTTGAACGCGGCATCCGTCGCCGCCTCGTCGCCGATCGGCCAGGTGAAGATGTGGTTGTTCGGCGCCTCCGGATGGATCTGCGGGGCACCGGGGTCCATCGCCTTCACGGGGTCGATGACGGCGGGCAGTTCCTCATAGTCGACGGCCACCTTTTCGGCCGCGTCGCGCGCCTGCTCGCGCGTGTCGGCGATCACGACGGCGACCTGGTCGCCCACGTGCTTCACCGTGTCGGCGGCGATGGAGGGATGCGCGCCGACCTTCATCGGCGACCCGTCCTTCGAATGGATCATCCAGCCGCAGATCAGGCTGCCGAGCTTGTCCTCGGCGAAATCCTTGCCCGTCAGCACGGCATGCACGCCCGGCATGGCCAGCGCCTCGGACGCGTCGATGTTGCGGATGCGCGCGTGCGCGTAGGGTGAGCGCACGAAGACCGCGTGCGTGGCGCGCGCCACGGCGATGTCGTCGGTATAGCGGCCCTTGCCGGTGATGAAGCGCCTGTCCTCCTTGCGAAGGACGCGCTGACCCAGTCCGTCAGCTCCCATGATCTTCCTCCCTGTCGATCCCTGTCGGCGATTATTCGGCGGCTTGGGCGCCGCTCATCTTCGCGTTCGCGTCGAGGATCGCCTTGACGATGTTGTGATACCCGGTGCAGCGGCAGATATTGCCCTCAAGCTCCTCGCGCACGGTCTTCTCGTCGAGGTTCGCACCGCCCTTGCGGTTCACGATGTCGATGCCCGCCATGATCATGCCCGGCGTGCAGAACCCGCACTGCAGCCCGTGATGCTCCCGGAAGGCCGCCTGCATCGGATGCAGCTGATCGCCCTTCGCCAGCCCCTCGATGGTCGTCACGTCGGTACCGTCGGCCTGCGCCGCCAGCATGGTGCAGGACTTGACCGCAAGCCCATCGACGTGAATGACGCAGGCGCCGCACTGCGACGTGTCGCAGCCGACGTGCGTGCCGGTCAGTCCCAGGTTCTCCCGCAGGAAACTCACCAGCAGCGTGCGATCCTCACACTCGCCAGACACCTGCCGGCCGTTCACCGTCATCGAAATCCTTGGCATCAAAAGCCTCCCACTTGAAAATGACCCTGTTGTCCTTGGGCGCGCGAGCGCAGTTATCGTTGGACGCGCGCGGGCGCCGGCGGCACCTCGGTGCGGGCGCCTCGTCGGATGTCAGCCTTACCCGAAATCGGCCCGCCCGCAAGATGCCTGACACGCGCGCCAGCCCCCTCGACGCGACGCGGGCCACGATCCATGTAATCCGTTGCATTCACACGGCCAGCGGGGTTCTTACGGGGCCTGCCGTGCGCCCGCCAGCGAGGCAATCATGCCGCCCATGAGACGAAAGTCCGATCTGCCGCAGAAGCTCTGCGCGACATGCGCGCGCCCCTTCGCATGGCGGCGCAAATGGGCCGATGTCTGGGACGAGGTGCGCTATTGCTCCGACGCCTGCCGGCGCACGCGTCCTAGAGGAAGGGTGCCGCCGCCCCCGCCAGCAGGAGAAGACTGACGGTTGCGGTCAGCACGATCCGCAGGCGCGGGTACCAGGCGGGTGCAAGCCCGTCGCGCGCCAGCCCCATGTCCACCACCAGCACGCCCCAGAAGCCCGCGATCAGCACCCACAGCCCCTGCGGCCCCAGCAGCAGCGCCCCGAAGGCCGCGAGCGCCGGCACGACCGACAGCGTGAGTCGGCGGGCGATTCCCGGTTCATGGTGCATCGACGCGCCCCATTGCGCCCCGCCCATGAAGGCGAGGATGACCGCGCCGTACCCCAGCAGCACGTGCCCGCCCACCGTCCGCCAGACCGGGTCGCCCAGCAGCGCCGCGCCCGCCCCGAACGCAAAGGGAAGTAGCCCCAGCCCTCCGAGCCACGCCGCCGCGCGCGGGATCTCCGCGGTTTCCGCCGTCCTGCTCATGCCGTTTTCGCCTTCTCGCCCAGGAAATCGCCGATTCTGCCGAGCGCGCGCTCGATGTTTTCCAGAGAGTTCGCGTAGGAGATGCGAATATACCCCTCGCCATGGATGCCGAAATCGGGGCCGCCAATGACCGCGACGCCCGCCTCCTCCAGCAGGGCCGACGCGAGCGGCTTCGCCTTCCAGCCCGTACCGGAGATGTTGGGGAAGGCATAGAACGCGCCCTTGGGCGTCGCGCAGGTGACGTTGGGAAGCGCATTCAGCCCCGCGACCACCGCCTTGCGGCGCGCGTCGAAGGCCGCCAGCATCTCGGCGACGGCGTCCTGCGGGCCTTCGAGCGCGGCCTTGCCCGCCCATTGCGCGGGCGCGTTCACGCAGGAATGCGCATTGACGCAGAGCTTGCGCGCATGGCCCACGAGCTGGTCGGGCCACACGGCGTAGCCGAGCCTCCACCCCGTCATCGCATAGGTCTTCGACCAGCCGTCCAGCATGATCAGCTGGCCGCGGATTTCCGGGTACTTCAGCAGGCTCTCGTGCGCCTCCCCGTCATAGGTCATGCAGGAATAGATCTCGTCCGACAGGATCGCCACGTCGGGCCGCTTGGCAAGACCGGCGGCGAGCTTCGCCACCTCCGCCTTCGGCATCACGCCGCCGCAGGGATTGCCCGGCGAATTGACGATCACGAGGCGCGTCGCGGGCGTCAGCCGCGACAGCACGTCGTCCGCCGTCGCGCCGAAGCCCGTCTCCTC
>JAJLJT010000352.1:0-8061 GCA_033844555.1 Alphaproteobacteria bacterium
CCAGATCATGCAGATCCCGGCGACCTGCTCGCTGGCGAACCTCGCCTGGGTCCATTATCACGCGGCGCACAACTACCTCGGCGTGATGCCGGTCACGACCGGGTCGGGCGTGGTGACGACGAGCCTGCGCCAGGTCGAGACAGCCTTCGACTTCGGCACCGACATCATCATGAGCTTTCCGGAGTACCTGACCCAGCTTGCCAAGGTCGCGCGGGACGACTACGGGCGCGACATCCGCGAACTGGGGCTGAGCTTCATCCCGACCTACCTGGGGCCCGACACGGACGGGGCCCTGCGGCGCGAACTGGAAGACCTCTACGGCTGCCCCGTCTACGACAATTACGGCACCAACGAGATCTCGCACGCATCGTTCGAGGGGCCGGACAAGGACGGCCTCTACCTGATGGAGGACTGCATCTTTATCGAGGTCATCGATACCGAGACCGGCGAGCCGGTGGAGCCCGGCCAGCCCGGCAACCTGGTTGCGACCTCGCTCTTCCGCGGCATCCCGCCGATCATCCGCTTCAACCTGCGCGACCTCGGCCGGATCGTGTCCAACGGCACGCCGAGCGCGCTCGGCAGCTCGTTCCGGCGCATGGACCATTTCCTCGGCCGCAGCGACGACATGGTGAAGATCCGCGGCAACAACATCTACCCGATGGGCTGCCTCTCGGCCGTCCGCTCCGATCCGCGCACCACGGGCGAGTGGATCTGCATCGCCGAGCGCGAGGTGAAGGACCGCGTGATCCGCGACACGATGACGGTCGAGGTGGAGGTGCGAAAGGACGCCGGTGCGCTCGACGGTCTGCGGGAGCATCTGGAGGCGCGGCTGAAGGCCGACCTGGGCCTCAAGGTTGCCGTCCGGCTGGTCGAGCCGGGCGCGCTCGACGAGAAGGCCAACCTCGGCCGCGAGGGCAAGCCGCGGCGCCTTCTCGACCTGCGCAACAAGGCGAAATAGCACGCCGAATCAAGGTGCAGGCGGGTGCGGCCTTTGCGAGCCGGAGGCATTCTTCATACCGAACGATAGTTAGAAAATGCTGGCCTGAGCGCCGGGACTGTGATGAAGTACGGACAAATAAGCGATCCGCGCAAAGCGGGTGTCAGGGAGGAATGACGTTGCGGACTCTCGCCGAGAGCCTTCAGAGCTCGGCCCGGTTGCTGGGAGACCGTCCGTTCATCATAACGGATGCGGAAACCATCGGTTTTGCGGAGTTCGACCGCCGGGCCGCGCGGCTTGCCAACGTGCTGGCGGGCAAGGGCGCGAAGCCGGGGGACGTGATCGGGCTTTACATGTCCTCGGTGCCGATGCTGGCGATCGGCTATTACGCCTGTCAGAAGCTGGGCGCGGTCGCGGCGCCGATCAGCGCCATGAACCGCCAGCGGGAGCTGGAGATGATCGTCGGCCGCACGGGCATGGGCCTGATGCTGACGACGCCGGAAACGCTGCCCTACGCCCGCGACGTGGCGGGCCGCCTCGGCAAGCCCGCGACGCTGTTCTGTACCGGCGGGCGGCAGGACGGCGCCGACGACGTCGAGGCAGCGATGGCGGCGGCCGCGCCGGAATTCCCGATCCACGCCGGGCGGGCGGAAGACCCGGCGGCGCTGTTCTTCACCTCCGGCACGACGGGCGCGCCGAAGGGGGCGATCCAGACCCAGGGCAGCCTTTATGCCACCTTGCGCGACATGGCGGTGCACGGCCGGTTCCTCTGGGCGGACGAGGTGTTCCTCTGCGCGCTGCCGATCTTCAACAATTTCGGCGCGACCGTGATGATGAACGGCGCGATCTTCATGGGCGCGGCCATGGTGATGATGGAGCGCTGGGACACCGCCGAGGTGCTCGACAAGATCACGCGGCACAAGGTGACCTACATCGCGGGCTCGCCCACGATGTTCCTCTACCTGCTGCGGGATTTCGATCCGGCGCGCCACGATCTCTCCTCGATCCGGCTGGGCGCGACGGGCGGGGCGCCGGTCTCGCCCAACATCGTCGAGCAGTTCCAGAAGACGCTGGGCGCGCCGCTGGTCGAGGTCTATGGGGCGACCGAGGTGTCGGGCTATGTGACCGCGGAGCCCGCGGTCGGCGTGCGCAAGCGGGGCTCGGCCGGCCTGCCCATCGGCGGCACGCGGATCGAGATCGTGGACGACGAGGGCAGGGTGCTGCCCGCCGGCGAGATCGGCGAGGTGCGCATCTCCGGCGACACGGTGGGCGGCGGCTACTGGGACGATCCGGAGGTGACGGCGAAGACCTTCACGGCGAAGGGCTGGCTCAGCGGCGACCTCGGCTATGTGGACGAGGACGGCTACCTCTTCATCGTCGACCGCAAGAAGGACGTCATCATTTCCGGCGGCTACAACATCTACCCGCTGGAGGTGGAGGACCTGCTCTACACCCACCCGGACGTGCGGGTCTGCGCGGTGATCGGGCTGCCGGACGAGACCAAGGGCGAAATCCCGGTCGCGGTGGTGATCCCCAATGCGGGCAAGAGCCTCGACGGCAAGGCGCTGATCGCCTTCTGCCGGGAGAACCTGTCCGCCTACAAATGCCCGCGCAAGGTGTTCGGCGTGGACGACATGCCGCTCGGCCCCTCCGGCAAGATCCTGAAGCGGGAGCTTCGGGACTGGGCGAAGGCCGGGCAGTTGAAGGAGCTTGCGTGATGGCGGATTCGGGCAGGCACGGGGGCAGGCTCGCGGGCAGGACCGCGCTCGTCACGGGCGCAGGCGGACCGATGGGCGGCGCCATCGCGCGGCGCTTCGCGGAGGAGGGGGCGGCACTCGGCCTCGTCGACATCTCCGGCACGCGCCTCGGCGCGGTGCGCGACGACCTCACGGCGGCGTTTCCCGGCGCGCGTATCGCGGCGGTGCGCGCGAATGCGGTGGAGGAGGACGAGGCCCGTGCGGCCGCCGCGGAGATCGAGGCGGCGCTCGGCCCCGTGGACGTGCTGATCAATGTCGTAGGCGGCATCAAGGGCGGGCCGCTCGCCATGCCGATCCTGGGCATGAGCCGGGAGCGTCTCGACACCACCTTCGACCTCAATCTGAAGGCGCTGTTCTGGATGGTGCAGGCGGTCGCGCCCGGCATGGTGGAGCGGGGTGCGGGCAGCATCCTCAACATCTCGTCCGTCACCTATGCGGGCGACAAGGACCAGCCGGAGTACGCCGCGGCGAAGGCGGCGGTCAGTTCGCTGACCCGCTCGCTCGCCATGGAGCTTGCGCCCGCGGTCACGGTCAATTGCATCGCGCCGGGTCTGATCCAGACCTCGGTGATCGACCGCGCCGCGCCGGAACTGGTGCGGCAATATACGGAGCGGTCGTTGCTGAAGCGCCTCGGCAAGCCCGAGGACATCGCCAACGCGGCCCTGTTTCTGTCGAGTTCGGAGGCGAGTTTCATCACGGGCGCGATCCTGCCCGTTTCGGGGGGGATCTGGGCAACGCTCTGAAGCCGCGTCCTGACCGGTGCCGCGCAGGCGGGACCCAATCACAACAACGAGACCAAACGAGTTCGATCTTGGGAGGAACGATCATGTCACTGAAAAGGATTGCAGCAGTCACGGCGACCGCTGCGGCGCTTGCGCTCTCGTCGCTCTCCGGGGCGTCGGCGCAGGAAACGCTGAAGCTCGGCATCTCCGCGCCCATGTCGGGGGCCGCGGCGTCCTGGGGCCTCGGCTTCGAGTGGGCGGCTCAGCAGGCTGCCGACAAGATCAATGCCGAGGGCGGGATCAAGGTTGGCGGCAAGTCCTACAACCTCGAAATCCTGACCTACGACAACAAGTACAATGCAACCGAGGGCGCGAAGGTCGCCCAGACGCTGCTGAACCGCGACAATGTCAATTACATTGTCGGCAGCCTCGGCACCGCGCCGGTGCGGGCGCTGCAGGCGCTGTCGGAGCGCAAGGGCGTGCTGCTCTTCACCACCGCGTGGGGCAAGAGCGTCAAGGGGCCCGAGTTCCCGCTGACCTTCACGCAGATCAACACGCCGTTCGAGGTGCTGCCGCAGCTCTACGGCTACATCAAGCAGCAGCATCCCGACGCCAAGTCCGTGGTGCTGATCAGCCCGAACGACGCGACCGGCCAGGACACCGAGAAGCCCGCCGTCGCGACCTGGAAAAGCCTCGGCGTCGAGGTGCTTTCGAGCGACTGGTACGAGCGCGGCACGACCGAGTTCCAGCCGATCGCCACGAAGATCGCGAGCCTCAATCCCGACATCGTGGACTTCTCCGCCGCCCCGCCGACGGATGCCGGCGCGATCCTGAAGGAGCTGAGCGTGCTCGGCTGGAAGGGCATCAAGTCCGTGTCCGCCGGCACGTCCTCGTCGGCGCTGGTGAAGACCGCGGGCGACTCTGCGGAAGGCGTCTACATGGGCCTTGCGGCGGACTATGACGGCCCGTCGGCAACCCCGATCCAGCGCGAGCTGAACGAGGGTGCCCGCAAGGCGCTGGGCGAGCCGCTCAACGTCATCACCATCGGCACCTGGGACGCCATCATGGCGCTCAAGGCCGCGGCGGAAACCGCCGACAGCCTCGACCCGAAGGTGATCGCGGAGACGCTGCCGAAGATCGTGTTCGAGTCGTCCTACGGGCCCACGGCCTTCGGCGGTGCGGACACCTATGGCAATCCGCAGCAGATGCTCCTGCCGACCATCGTCACGCAGGTGCAGGGCGGCAAGGTCGTCGAGGTGAAGCGGGTCAATCCGCCGGAACTCGACAAGCGCCTGAAGAACTGATCGCGGACACGCGGTCTCTCGACGGCTGTTGCGCCGGCCCGGGACACACCGGGCCGGTGCGGCACCGACAGGACGGGCTGCGCCAACGGTACGCCGGGACATGACGCTTTACATCCAGCTGCTTCTGAACACGCTGCAGATCGGTTCGGTCTACATGCTGTTCGCGCTCGGCCTGACCCTGATCTTCGGGGTCATGAAGGTCGTGAACTTCGCGCACGGAACCTTCTTCACGGCTGCGGCGCTGGCCATCGCCACCGTGATGCCGCCGGCCATGTATCAGCTCGGCCTGCCGGTCTGGGCGGCCTACCTGATCGCCTTCGTCGCGGCCCTGGCCGTCGTGGCGGCGATCGGCATCGTCGTCTACCAGTTCGGTTTCCAGAAGTTCCTGCGCGACCTGATCGGCTCCTTCATCCTGTCGATCGGCCTCGTGCTGTTCCTCAACGGCTCCTACCTGGCGATCTTCGGCGGCGCGCCGCAGAAGGTGCCGCCGCTGATCGACGTCAACCTGTCGATCTTCGGCGCCTACATCACGGGTCAGCGGCTCTTGCTGGTGCTGGTTGCGGTCGGGGTCACGGTGGGCCTCTACTGGCTCATCCAGAAGACCAAGCTCGGCCTCTCGCTGCGCGCGGTCGCGGAGGATCAGGAGGCGGCGATGCTGCAGGGCATCCAGTACCGCCGGGTCGCGCTCTATGGCTTCCTGATCGGCACGGTGCTGGCGGCGATCGCCGGCGCGATGATGGCGCCGGTGCACGCGATCACGACGGTGATCGGCGACGAGTTCCTGATCAAGGCCTTCATCATCATCATCGTCGGCGGCCTCGGCAGCGTGGGCGGCGCGATCATCGGCGCCTTCCTGATCGCCTTCATCGAGAGCGTCGGCGGCTATTACTTCGACAACTCCACCGCCACCATCGCGATGTTCGTGCTGGTGATGGTCGTTCTGCTTCTTCGTCCACAGGGGATCATGGGCCATGCTGAACGGTAAGGCGGGGCTCGCCCTCTGCATCCTGGCGGGCCTCGGCGCCATTGCCTTCACGCTGTTCGTGGACAGCCCGTACTATGTGCAGGTGGTCGTCTGGATATTCACGAACGCGCTGCTGGCGGCATCGCTTCGCTTCGTGCTGCTGATCGGCGAGCTGAACATCGCGACGGCGGCCTTTTTCGGGATCGGCGCCTACACGGTCGGCATCGCCACGACGATCTACGACTGGCCGTTCCTGGTGGCCATCGTGGCCGCGCCGCTCGTGGCCGCAGCGGTCAGCGCGCTCTTCGGCTGGATCACGCTGAAGACCAAGGGTCCTTACTTCCTGCTGATCTCCTTTGCCTTCACCGAGGTCGTCCGCCTCGTCTACTCGAAGTCGAATGCCATCGGCGGCAATTCGGGGCTGGTCGGCATCTTCCCGCCGATGGCGCTCGACCCGTGGTTCCCGGCGCTGGTCGTGACGATCATGGGGGCGACGCTGCTGGTCCTCTTCTGGATCGAGAAGACGAACCTCGGCCGGCTGTTCAAGGCCATCGAGAACAACGAGGACATCGTCCGCTCGGTCGGTCTCAACGTCACCTGGCTCAAGGTGCTGTGCGTGATCATCGCGTCGGCCGCGGTGGGACTTGGCGGAGGCCTGCACGCCTATGCCAACAGCGTCATCACGCCGGGCGACTTCACGTTCTTCGTCGCGGTCCTTGCGCTCGCCTATGTGAAGATCGGCGGCGAGGGGCATGCGCTCGGACCCATCGTGGGGGCGGTGCTGCTGACCGTCGCCGGGCAATGGGTCGCGGGTCTCGGCATGCAGGAGAACATCTTCTACGGCGCCATCATCATCGGCGCGATCCTGCTGATGCCGCAGGGTCTCGTCGGTATTGCGTCGCGCCTGGCGGGCGGCATGTTCCGGCAGGGCGGGGAGAAGACACGATGACGAGCGACATCCAGACCCACGAGCCGCATGAGGACTACGCCCTGCGCGAGCGTGGCGACGTCATCCTGCGGGCGGAGAAGCTCGAACGGCGCTTCGGCGGCCTGGTCGCGGTCGCCGACTTCAGCTTCGAGATGTACAAGGGCGAGATCCTCGGCCTGATCGGTCCGAACGGCGCCGGCAAGAGCACGACCTTCAACGTCGTCTCCGGCTTCTACAAGCCCTCGGGGGGCCGGCTCTGGTTCTGCGGCGAGGAGATCACGGGGAAAAGCGCCCTGCAGATCAGCCGCATGGGCCTCGTACGCACCTTCCAGCACGAAAGTCTTCTGGCGGAAATGTCGGTCGAGGACAACATCCTCGTCGCCACCGCCCATCACCTGCGCAGCCACGCCGACCGGATGGCGCGGGTGCGGGAGACGGCCGAACTGACCGGTCTGTCGGGCTATCTGCACGAGAAGGCGGGCAACCTGCCGCACGGGCGCCAGCGGATGCTCTCCATCGCCATCGCGCTGGCGACGCGGCCCACGCTGCTCTGCCTCGACGAACCGCTGACCGGCCTTCAGGGACAGGAGGTGAAGACCGCGCTGGATCTGTTCGAGATGATCCGCAGCGAGCTCGGCATCTCCATCCTGCTGGTTGAACACAACATGCGCGCGGTCATGCGCATCTGCGACCGCATACTCGTGCTGAACTACGGCCGCCTGCTTGCCGAGGGCAAGCCCGAGGAGGTGAGCCGCAACGAAGCCGTCATCGAGGCCTATCTGGGTAAGCAGAAATGACAGATCCCGTCCTGGTCGTGGAGGACCTCTACATCGCCTATGACGGCGTCCCGGCCGTCGATGGCGTCAGCCTGGCGGTGGAGCGGGGGCAGATCACCACCATCGTCGGTTCGAACGGAGCGGGCAAGACCACGCTGATGAAGGCGGTTGCGGGCCTGCTGACACCCTCGGGCGGGCGGATCCGCTTCGCGGGCGAGGATATCACCGGCCTCAGCGCCGATCAGGTCGTGCTGCGCGGCCTGACGCTGGTGCCGGAGGGGCGGCGGCTCTTCCCGACCATGAGCGTCCGCGACAATCTGATGACCGGCGCCTATACGCGCAACGACGAGGCCGGGGTGCGCTCCGATTTCGAGAAGGTTCTCGGCTACTTCCCGATCCTTGAGGAGCGGCTGGAACAGCCCGCGCGATCGCTCTCGGGCGGACAGCAGCAGATGCTGGCCGTGGGCCGCGCGCTGATGGCCGCGCCCAAGCTCCTAATGCTGGACGAGCCCTCGATCGGCCTCGCCCCGACCGTGGTGGAGACCATCGCGGAGATCATCCGCACCATCTCGGCCAATGGCGTGGAGATCCTGCTTGTCGAGCAGAACGCCCACATGGCGCTGGAGCTGGCCGAGAAGGCCTATGTGCTTGAGAATGGCGAGATCACGCTCAG
>JAJLJT010000353.1:0-4859 GCA_033844555.1 Alphaproteobacteria bacterium
CGCCTTCACGCCCCCTGCGGCGCGGGCGGGGCCTTGGCGACGCCGACCATGGCGGGGCGCAGCAGGCGTCCCTCCATCAGGAAGCCCGCCTGCATGGTCTGAACGACGGTGCCGGGCGCGTGGTCGGCGCTGGGGATCTCCACCATCGCCTGGTGCAGGTTCGGGTCGAACTTCTCCCCCGTCGGGTCGAGACGGGTAATGCCGTGCCGCTCGAACACCGCCATCAGCTCGCGCTCCGTCGCCTCGATTCCGGAGAACAGACCCTCGACCTCGGCGGGCACGTCCTGCGGCGCGGCGTCGAGCGCGCGGCGCAGATTGTCCGCCACGGTCAGCAGGTCGCGGGCGAGTTTCGCACCCCCGTACTTCAGGGCGTCGGCCTTCTCCCGCTCCGCCCTGCGGCGCACGTTCTCGGCGTCGGCGATGGTTCGCAGAAGGCGGTCCTTCAGCTCCGCCGCCTCGGCCTCCGCCGCGGCCAGCCGCTCGGCCAGCGCCGCGGCGTCGTCCGCCGGGGCGTCCGCGCCCGCCTCGTCCGCCATGGCGCCGGGCTCGGCCCCTTGAGCGCCGGTCTCGTCGATGTCGGTCGGATTGCTGCGGGGATCGGTCATGCGCTCATACTCTCCATGCTCAGTCACGCGCGAGAAGGCGGCTTACCACACGTGCGGTGTAATCCACCATGGGCACGATGCGGGCATAGTTGATCCGCGTCGGCCCGATGACGCCGATCGCCCCGATCACACGCTGCTGCGCGTTGCGGTAGGGCGCGATCACCAGCGACGAGCCGGAGAGCGAAAACAGCTTCGTCTCCGACCCGATGTAGACCTTCACCCCGTCCGCGTCGCGGGCAAGCTCCAGCAGGCGGACGAGTTCGGTCTTGGTCTCCAGCTCCTCGAACAGCAGGCGGATGCGGTCGAGATCCTCCGCCATCTGGATGTCCTCGAGCAGGTTCGACTGCCCGCGCACCAGTAGCTTCGCGGTCTCCGCCGCGTCGCCGCTGCTGCCGACCCAGGTGGCGAGGCCCGTCTCCACGACGGCGGCCGTGAGCGCGTCGAGCGCCTTCTTCGCCGCCTCGATCTCGCCGTCGAGCACGCGGCGCGCATCCTCCAGCGTCCGGCCGGCGATGCGCGCATTGAGGTAGTTGGTGGCCTCGATCAGCGCCGCGGGCGGCAGGCCGGGCGGCAGATCGACGACGCGGTTCTCGACCATCCCCTCGGCGGTCACCAGCACGACCAGCGCCGAGCGCGCGTTGAGCGGCACGAACTCGATGTGCTTCAGCGCCGAATCGACCTTGGGCGACATGACGAGCCCGGCGCAGCGCGACAGCCCCGAGAGCATGGAGATCGCCTC
Organism: Alphaproteobacteria bacterium; assembly: GCA_033844555.1. Lineage (GTDB taxonomy): Bacteria > Pseudomonadota > Alphaproteobacteria > Futianiales > Futianiaceae > Futiania. The sequence goes on from JAJLJT010000353.1 coordinate 1,345, forward strand.
GGTCAGCAGATCCTCGTAGGTATGGCCGCGCGCCGCGACCTTCGCGTCGATGCTCGACCGCTCCTCGTCGGTGAGGTCGCCGACCTCCAGCAAGCCGTCGACGAAAAGGCGCAGCCCGATCTCGGTCGGCATCCGGCCCGCGCTCGTATGCGGCGCGTAGAGCAGGCCCATCGCCTCCAGATCCTGCATGACGTTGCGGATCGAGGCGGCCGAGAGCGGCGTCGACAGCGCATGCGACAGGGTGCGCGAACCGACGGGCGCGCCGGTGTCGAGATAGGTCTCGACGATATGGCGGAAGATCTCGCGCGGGCGGTCGCGCAGATCCTCGATGGTGGCCGGTGTCCTGAGCCTCATGGCGTTCGCCGCTGCACCTTCCTTGCTGCCCCGGCGACGCTTCGCGGGGGCAAACGTCAGTTAGGAGCGCCCGCGCGCCGGGTCAATCCCGGCCGTGCCGCGCGCGCCCCGGCGGCCGCGGCCTTTGACGCCCGCGCCCGCGCCCGCTAGACCATCGCCTCAGTTCCGCATCCTGTCCATCGAGGAGACCCGACATGCGCCCCTCCGGCCGCGCGCCCGACCAGCTTCGCGAGATCAGCCTGACGCCCGGCTATGCCCGCCACGCGGAAGGCTCCTGCCTCGTCGCGTTCGGCGACACGCACGTTCTGTGCACCGCCACGGTGGAGGAGCGCGTGCCCCCCTTCCTCAAGAACAGCGGGCAGGGCTGGGTGACGGCGGAGTACGGCATGCTGCCGCGCGCCACGAACACGCGCATGCGGCGCGAGGCGGCCAGCGGCAAGCAATCGGGGCGCACGCAGGAGATCCAACGCCTGATCGGCCGGTCGCTGCGCGCGGTCACCGACCTGAAGGGGCTGGGGGAGCGGCAGATCACGCTCGACTGCGACGTGCTGCAGGCCGACGGGGGCACGCGCACGGCCTCCATCACCGGCGCGTTCGTGGCGCTGCACCAGGCGCTGACCCCGCTCGTCCAGGGCGGCGTGCTGGCGCGCATGCCGCTGACCGATCACGTGGCGGCGGTGTCCTGCGGCATCTACGAGGGCACGCCGGTGCTCGACCTCGACTATCCGGAGGATTCGAGCGCGGAAACGGACGCCAATTTCGTGCTCACCGGGGCGGGCGGCATCGTCGAGATCCAGGGCACCGCGGAAGGCGCGCCGTTCAGCGAGGCGGAGTTTCTCGCCATGCTGGCACTGGCGCGCGACGGGATCGGCCGGCTCGTGGCGCTGCAGCGCGACGCGCTCGGCCTCGGCTGAGGAAAGCAGACATGGCGCGGCGGCAGTTCGAAGGCGGCCGGCTGGTCATCGCCAGCCACAACCCGGGCAAGGTGCGGGAGATCGCGGAGCTTCTGGAGCCCATGGGCGCGGAGGTCGTCTCGGCGGGCGACCTCGGCCTGCCGGAGCCGGAGGAGACCGGAACGACGTTCGAGGCGAACGCGGAGCTGAAGGCGCTTGCGGCGGCGCAGGCCGCGAACCTGCCGGCGCTGGCCGACGATTCGGGCTTCTGCGTCGATGCGCTGGACGGCGATCCGGGCATTTATTCGGCGCGCTGGGCGGGGCCGTCCAAGGACTTCCGCGTGGCCATGGAGAAGGTCCACGCGGCGATCGCGGAGAAGGGTCCCGACGCGCCCCGAGGCGCGCAATTCGTCTGCGTACTGGCGCTCGCCTGGCCCGATGGCCATATCGAGAGCTTCCGGGGCACGGTCGGCGGGCGCGCCGTCTGGCCGCCGCGCGGCGACCGCGGCTTCGGATACGACCCGATGTTCCAGCCGGAGGACGACACCCGCACCTTCGGCGAGATGGAGCCGCAGGAGAAACATGCCCGCAGCCACCGCGCACGCGCCTTCGCCCAACTCGTCGACGCCTGCTTCCGGCGCGGCTGAGCGCCCGCCGCGCAACGCCGGGGAGGCAGGCCTCGCGCTCTACGTCCACTGGCCGTTCTGCGCGGCCAAGTGCCCCTATTGCGACTTCAACAGCCATGTGCGCGAGGGCGTCGACCAGATGCGCTGGGCGCGCGCGCTGATCCGCGACCTGGAGGTTCAGGCCGACCGGACGCCGCGCCGCCCCCTCGCCTCGATCTTCTTCGGCGGCGGCACCCCATCACTCATGGCGCCGGAGGTGGTGGGCGGCGTCATCGAGCGCGCCCGCAGCCTGTTCGGGCTGGAGGACGGCGCGGAGATCACGCTCGAGGCCAACCCGACGAGCGTCGAGGCCGGGCGGTTCCGCGGCTACCGCGACGCGGGCGTGAACCGGCTCTCCATGGGCATCCAGGCGCTCGACGACGAGAGCCTGACGCGGCTCGGCCGCCTGCACACGGTGGCGGAGGCGCGCGCGGCTTTCGACCTCGCCCGCGCGACCTTCCCGCGCATCTCCTTCGACCTGATCTACGCCCGGCCCGGCCAGACGCCGGAGGACTGGCGGCGCGAACTGGGGCAGGCGCTCGCCATGGCCGCCGATCACCTGTCGCTCTACCAGCTGACGATCGAGCCCGGCACGCGCTTCGCCGAACTGTACCGGCGCGGCAAGCTGCAGGTGCCGGACGACGCGGCCGCCGCCCAGCTCTACGAGATCACGCAGGAGATGACGGCCGCGGCGGGGCTACCGGCCTACGAGGTGTCGAACCATGCCGCGCACGGCGCAGAGGGGCGGCACAACCTCGTCTACTGGCGGCACGGCCGCTACCTGGGCGTGGGGCCCGGCGCGCACGGGCGCATCGACGTGGGCGGCAGCCTGCACGCCACCGAGGCGCACACCGCGCCGGAAGCCTGGCTCGACGCGGTCGAGCGGCTGGGTCACGGCATTCGCGCCGAAGCCACAATCCCGCCCGCCGAACAGGCCGAGGAGGTGGCAATCATGGGCCTGCGCCTGATGGAGGGCATCTCGCTCCGGCGCTATGCCGCGCTGGCCGGGGCGCCCATGAGGCAGCAGCGGCTCGACCCCTTGCTCGCCGATGGGCTCGTCGCGATCACGGGCGACGCGCTGCGGGCGACCGAAAGGGGCCGGCCGCTGCTGAACGCCATCCTGCGCGACCTGCTGGCCTGACCGGCTCCTGACCGGCTTCGTTCAGAAGGAAGGCGGCGCGAAGGTGTCGGGCGCGGGGCTGACCACCTTGAACCCCTCCGCCGTGATCTCCATGACCGCGAGCCCGCGCTCGGCAAGCCCCTGCGCATTGAAGCGGAAAATGCCGTCGACCCCGGCGAAGCCTTCCGGATCGGTCAGCACCTCGTAGGCGAAAGGCTGCCCCATGCCGGTGCGCACCAGCGCCCCCGCAAGCGACACCGCGTCATAGGCGAGCGAGCCGATCCGCGGCGGCGCCTCGCCATAGGCGGCCTGGTAGCGCCGCTCGAACACATCGCGGTATTCCGGCTGCGGCGTCGCGAACCAGCCGCCGTGCATCAGCGGATCCTGGAGGATGTTCGGATCGGACCACAGCCCCGTGCCCAGAAGGCGCACCGCGTCGAGGTCGATATCGTAATAGGGCAGCAACGCCACGACGGAGCGCAC
>JAJLJT010000354.1:0-2164 GCA_033844555.1 Alphaproteobacteria bacterium
GTCCTGCGCGCCGATCATCAGCGCCAGGCCCACCATCAGCATGATGCCCAACCCCGCGAGCATCAAGAGTTCCGACCGGCTCGCCGGTTCGGATCGAATCGTCTCGAACGTCATACTGCCATCCCCCTGAGGACGTAAACCGCGCCACTTAGCCCCCAACGTGCGCGCGCGGGCTTTGATGCACGTCAAGTTGTCGGGAGTGCCCTCCTTTTCCGGCCATAGGAAAAAAGCATGTGACATTCCGGACACGCCGCGTTTGTCTGTTGGAAACACAAGGCTTCGGCGCCGTCCGGCAGGGTGCGCGCCGCATGAGGGAGGCAGGGTCATGCCCGACGTGAAGGACAGCCGGGTCTTTCCCCGGCACACGCGCACATCCGTTCCGGTCGCCGTGCGCGGCGAGGGCTGCTTCATCGTCGATTCGGACGGGAAGAAATACCTCGACGCCTCCGGCGGCGCGGCCGTCTCCTGCCTCGGCCATTCCGATCCGGAGGTCACGCAGGCGATCAAGGACCAGCTCGACCGCATCGCCTTTGCGCATACCGGTTTCTTCACCTCCGAGCCTGCGGAGGCGCTGGCCGACCGCCTGATCGGCCGTGCGCCGGGCGACCTGTCGCGCGTCTATTTCGTCTCGGGCGGGTCGGAGGCGGTGGAGGCCGCGCTGAAGCTCGCGCGCCAGTATTTCCTCGAGATCGGCCAGCCGCAGCGCCGCCACATCGTCGCCCGCTGGCAGAGCTATCACGGCAACACGCTGGGCGCGCTCTCGGCCGGCGGCAACCGCTGGCGGCGGGAGCCGTTCGCCCCCCTGCTCGTCTCCATGTCGCACGTCGATCCCTGCTACGCCTATCGCTACCAGGAACCGGGCGAGTCGGACGAGGCCTACGGCATCCGCGCTGCCGACGCGCTGGAAGCCGAGCTTCAGCGCCTCGGGCCGGAGACCGTTGCCGCCTTCGTGGCCGAGCCCGTGGTCGGCGCGACGCTCGGCGCGGTCACGCCCGCCCCCGGCTACTTCAGGCGCATCCGGGAGATCTGCGACCGCCACGGCGTCCTTCTGATCCTCGACGAGGTGATGTGCGGCATGGGCCGGACGGGCAGCCTCTTCGCCTGCGAGCAGGAGGGCATCGCCCCCGACATCGCCTGTATCGCCAAGGGCCTCGGCGCGGGCTACCAGCCGATCGGCGCGATGCTGGCGAGCCAGCGCATCTACGACGCCATCGCGTCGGGCTCCGGCTTCTTCCAGCACGGCCACACCTATCTGGGCCATCCGGCGGCCTGCGCCGCGGGCCTCGCCGTGTTCGACAAGATCTCCGACCCCGCCATGCTCGCCCGCGTGCGCGAGATGGGGGGCAAGCTCGACGCCGCCCTGCGCGACCGCTTCGGCCAGCACCCGAACGTCGGCGACATCCGCGGGCGCGGCCTCTTCCTCGGGCTGGAGCTTGTCGAGGACCGGGAGACGAAGGCCCCCTTCGACCCCGCGCACGGGCTTGCCGCGCGCATCAAGAAGGCCGCCATGGCGCGCGGGCTCATGTGCTACCCGATGAGCGGTACGCTCGACGGCCGCCGCGGCGACCATGTGCTGCTCGCGCCCCCTTTCATCATCGACGACACCCATGTGGAGCTGATCGTGGACCGGCTTGCCGACGCGATCGGCCTCGCTCTCGACAGCCTGGAGATTGCCGCCTGACATGACCGACGCGACGCCCGCCATCCTCTCCGTCGCGCCCAATGGCGCGCGGCGCACCAAGGCCGACCACCCCGCCTTGCCCATGACGCCGGCGGACCTCGCCGCCGCCGCGGTCTCCGCGCAAGCCGCTGGCGCGAGCCTCATCCACCTGCACGTGCGCGACGCCGACGGGCGGCACACGCTCGACCCCGGCATCTACCGGGAGGCGACGGAGGAGGTGCGCGCCGCCGTGGGCGACGGCATGATCGTCCAGATCACGACGGAGGCGGTGGGCCTCTACACGCCCGAGCAGCAGATCGCGACCGTCCGTACCGTCCGCCCCGAAGCGGCGAGCGTCGCGCTGCGCGAGATCGTGCCCGACGACGCGGGCGAGGCGCTGGCCCGCGACTTCTACCACTGGGCCACGGGCGAGGGCATCCACCTGCAGCACATCCTCTTCACGCCGGAGGAGGTGGCCCGCTTCGCCGGCCTGTGCGCGCGCGG
>JAJLJT010000355.1:0-5692 GCA_033844555.1 Alphaproteobacteria bacterium
GTTTCGTGGGGGAGGCGGCGGCTACCGCTCTGGCGTCTTTCGCACCCGTCAGTGATCATGGACCCCCGGCACGGGGGCCGGGGCTGACGGGAGAAGTGGATGGGGTTTCCCGGAAACAAGGCCGGGGATAACGGCCGGAGAGGGTGCGCCGAACGCCGCCCTCAGCCGCCCTTCATCTTCACATAGGAGCCGGGCGCGTCCTCGATGGGTTCGAGCTTGCCGTCGCCAGGCTGGCGGGCGGGCACCTTCGGCCCGGACTTGCGCGACAGCCACTTGTCCCAGTCCGGCCACCAGGAACCGGGATACTCCGTCGCCTTCTCGAACCATTGCTCGAAGGTGGGGGGCAGCTTGCGCGCCTCGCTCAGCCAGTGCTGATACTTGTTGGCGTCCGGGTGGTTGATGACGCCCGCGATGTGGCCCGACCCCGCCACCATGAAGCGCACTGGCCCGCCATAGAGCTTCGCGCCCCGGTAGACCGATTTCACCGGCGCAATGTGGTCCTCCTTCGAGGACTGCATGTAGATCGGGATCTTGACCTTGCCGACGTCGAGCTTCTCCCCGCCCAGCACCATGCGGCCCTCGGCCAGGTTGTTCTTCAGATAGCATTCGCGCAGGTAGAACGCGTGCATCCGGTACGGCATGTTCGTGGAATCGGAGTTCCAGTAGAGCAGGTCGAACGGGAACGGATCCTTGCCCAGCAGGTAGTTGTTGACGACGAAGGACCAGATCAGGTCGTTCGAGCGCAGCATGTTGAAGGCATTGGCCATCTTCGAGCCTTCGAGGTAGCCGCCCCGGCTCTTCATCTGCTCTTCCAGGTGCTCGATCTGCGGTTCGTCGATGAAGACGGTCAGCTCGCCCGCCTCCTTGAAGTCCGACTGCGAGGCGAAGAAGGTCGCGTTGGCGATGCGGTCGTCGCCGCGCGCCGCCATCAGCGAGAGCGTCGCGGTGAGCAGCGTCCCGCCGATGCAATAGCCGATGGCGGAGACCTGCCGCTCCCCCGTCGCCTTCTCGATCGCGTCGAGGGCGGCGAAGATGCCCTCCTTCATGTAGTCCTCGAATGTCTTGTCGGCCTGCCGCTCGTCCGGGTTCACCCAGGAGACGACAAAGACCGTGTAGCCCTGCGCGACCGCCCACTTGATGAAGGAGTTCTTGGGCTGAAGGTCCAGGATGTAGAACTTGTTGATCCACGGCGGGATGATGAGCAGCGGCTGCTTGTACACGGTCTCGGTCGTCGGCGTGTATTGCAGAAGCTGCATCAGGTCGTTCTGGTAGATCACCTTGCCGGGCGTGAGCGCCAGGTTGCGCCCCACCTCGAACGCATCGAGGTCGGTCTGCCGGATCGCGATCTTCCCCTTGCCGCGCTCCAGGTCCTCCAGCAGGTTTTCGAGCCCGCGCACCAGGTTCTCGCCATTGCTCTCCACCGTGGCGCGCAGCACCTCCGGGTTCGTCATGACGAAGTTGGAGGGCGAGAGCGCATCGACGAACTGCTTGGTGTAGAACTCCAGCTTCTGGCGGTCCTTCGGCTCAAGCTCCGTGTCGATGTCGTGCACCGTCTCCATGATCCAGCGCGCGGTGACGAGGTAGGACTGCTTGATGAAGTCGAATACCGCCTCGTTCCAGCCGGCGTCCTTGAAGCGCTTGTCGCCACGCTCCGGCGCGACCTTCGGCGCGGCCTCGTTGCCGGCCATCCGGCTCGCGGCCGTTTGCCAGAGATCGAGATAATTCGCCCACAGCGACATCTGCGCGTCCGCCACCTTCTGCGGGTGGGCCGCCACCGCGGTCATGAGGCTGGTGAAGGCTTCGGCCAGGTTCATCGGGTCGGGGATCTGCGGGCCCTGGTCCTGCAACCCCTCGCGTGCGAGGAAGTCGGCGATCAGGCGCTGGCTGCGCGCCGACACCTTCATCATGTTGGAGGCGAATGCCGCAGGGTCGGGCATGGGCATGTCCGCCGCGCCGGTGTGTTCCTCCGCACCCGTCTTGTGGCCCTTGTCGCTCATCGCTTATCGACCCTCCCACCTTCGCGTATCGCTCCACCCGCGTGCGCGCGTATCCGGCGCATTGGCGAAGCGGCATCCCTGAAGTATCGTGCGCCCATGACCATCACATCACAAGGGGCGGCACGCCTGCGGTTTCCACGGCCCTTGCCCTCGCTCTGCGCGTTCGTCCTCCTGGCCGGCTGCGCCGCCGCCAATGGAAACTACCCGCGCATCGTCGAGGTTCCGCCCGTCCCGGCACCGGCCCAGAGCGCCGAGGCGCGCACGGCCGAGATCGCGGACCTTCGCGCCCGCGGCCAGGCCCTCGACCGGGAGGTTGCACGCGTGCGGGCCGAGCAGGATGCAGCCTCCACCCTCTATGGGGGCGCGGCGGCCCGCTGACAAGGGCTCCCGCGCTCCGCATCCCTCCGGGTGGCGAAGGGTGTGGAACGCGCGCGCATCTGCCGTTATAAGTCGCGGCTTCCATGGGGTGGGGGAGCCCCGTTCCAGCATCGAGCCGCGAAAGCCATGACCTCCGAGTTTCACCGAATCCGCCGCCTGCCGCCTTACGTCTTCGAAGAGGTCAACCGTCTCAAGGCACAGGCCCGCGCGCGCGGCGCCGACATCATCGACTTCGGCATGGGCAACCCCGACATGCCGACGCCGCAGCACATCGTCGACAAGCTGGTCGAGACGATGGGCAAGCCGCGCACCAACCGCTATTCCATGTCCCGCGGCATCCCCGGGCTTCGGCGCGCGCAGGCCGCCTATTACGAGCGGCGCTTCGGCGTGAAGCTCGATGCCGAGCGGGAGGTGATCGTCACCCTGGGCTCCAAGGAGGGGCTGGCGAACCTTGCGCAGGCCGTCACCGCGCCGGGCGACGTGATCCTGGTGCCGAGCCCCAGCTACCCGATCCATGCCTTCGGCTTCATCATCGCGGGCGCGGCGATCCGGCAGATCCCGGCGACCGATCCGGAGCAGTTCCTGGAGGGGCTGGAGCGCGCGGTGCACCATTCCGTGCCGCCGCCGTCGATGATGGTGCTGAGCTTTCCCTCGAACCCGACGGCGCAGGTCGTGGACCTCGACTTCTACCGCCGCGCGGTCGCCTTCGCGAAGAAGCACGACATCTACATCCTCTCCGATCTCGCCTATTCGGAGATCTATTTCGACGGCAATCCGCCGCCCTCGATCCTCGAGGTGGAGGGCGCGCGCGACATCGCGGTGGAATTCACCTCGCTCTCCAAGACCTATTCGATGCCGGGCTGGCGCATCGGTTTCGGCGTCGGGAACGAGCGGCTGATTTCCGCGCTGGGGCGCATCAAGTCCTATCTGGACTATGGCGCGTTCACGCCGATCCAGGTGGCGGCGACCGCGGCGCTCAACGGCCCGCAGGACTGTGTGGACGAGATCCGCGCGGTCTACAAGTCGCGCCGCGACACGCTCGTCGAGGCGATGGGGCGCGCGGGCTGGGACATCCCGGCCCCGCCCGCGACCATGTTCGCCTGGGCCCCGGTGCCGGAGCGGTTCCGGGATCTCGGCTCGCTCGGTTTCTCCAAGCTGCTGCTGCAGGAAGCCGACGTTGCCGTCGCGCCGGGAATCGGCTTCGGGGAGCATGGCGAGGGCTATGTGCGCATCGGCCTCGTCGAGAACGAGCACCGGATCCGCCAGGCCGCGCGCAATGTGAAGAAGCTGCTGCAGACCGGCACGCACAACCTCTCTGACGACAAGGCGGAACAGGACCGCACGGGGGAATCGTGAGCGACACGCTTCGGGTCGGATTGGCCGGGGTCGGCACCGTCGGCGCCGGCGTGCTGAAAATTCTCGCGACGAACGGGGGCCTGATCGCCACGCGCTGCGGCCGGCCGGTCGCCGTGACGGCGGTTTCGGCGCGCGACCGGACGAAGGACCGGGGCGTCGATCTGTCTGGCGTCGCGTGGGAGGACGATCCGCGCGCGCTGGCCGTGCGCGACGACGTCGATGTGGTGGTCGAGGTCATGGGCGGGGCCAATGGCGCCGCGCTGGAGACGGTGGAGGCCGCGCTCGGTGCCGGCAAGGACGTGGTGACCGCCAACAAGGCGCTCATCGCGACGCATGGCACGCGGCTCGCCACGCTGGCGGAGGACCGCGGGCTTGCGCTCGCCTTCGAGGCGGCGGTCGCCGGCGGCATCCCCGTCATCAAGGCGCTGAAGGAAGGCCTTGCGGCCAACCGCATCGACCGCGTCTACGGGATCCTGAACGGCACCTGCAACTACATCCTCTCCGACATGGAGACGAGCGGGCGCGCCTTCGAGCTGGTGCTGCGGGAGGCGCAGGCGCTCGGCTACGCCGAGGCCGATCCGACCTTCGACGTGGGCGGCATCGACACGGCGCACAAGCTGGCGATCCTCGCGGCCGTCGCGTTCGGCATGCCGGTCAATTTCGACGCCGTGCACGTCGAGGGGATAGGGCAGATCTCGGCGGAGGACATCGCGTTCGCGCGCGAACTGGGCTACCGGATCAAGCTGCTGGGCATGGCGCGGCGGCGGGGCGACGGCGTCGACCAGCGCGTCCATCCCTGCATGGTGCCGCTCGGCGCGCCCATCGCCGACGTTGACGGTGTGGAGAACGCGGTGGTGACCGAGGGCGACGCCGTGGGACGCACGATCCTCGTCGGGCGCGGCGCGGGCGAGGGGCCGACGGCCTCCGCCGTCGTCGCCGATATCGTCGATATCGCACGGGGCTTGCACCTTCCGGTGTTCGGCCAGCCCGTGGGAACGCTCTCGGACGTTGCGCCCATCGACATCGCGGAGCGGGTGGGCGTCTACTACCTGCGGCTGACGGTCGTCGACAAGCCGGGCGTCATGGCGGCGATCACCACGACGCTCGCCCGTCACGAAGTGTCAATCGATCAGATGATACAGCGGGGGCGCGCGCCGGGTGCGGCGGTGCCGGTCGTGATCGTCACGCACGAGACGCGCGAGGCGGAGATGCAGGCGGCGCTTGCCGAGATCTCGGCATTCGACACGGTGCGCGAAGCGCCGCACCTGATTCGCGTGGTAGGAAGCTGACGCGCCTGCGGCGGGGTTCCGGCAGATCGGGACGGCAGGCGGATATTGAAGGGAAGGGGAACGGAACATGGGCGGTGTGCTCGATCGCGTCCTGACGCTGGAGCTGGTGCGGGTGACGGAGGCGGCCGCGGTGGCCTGCTACGGCCTCATCGGCCGCGGTGACGAGAAAGCGGCCGACCAGGCGGCGGTGGATGCCATGCGCCGCGCGCTCAACACGCTCCCGATCAAGGGCCGTATCGTGATCGGCGAGGGGGAGCGGGACGAGGCGCCCATGCTCTTCATCGGCGAGGAGGTGGGCACCGGCGACGGCCCGGACGTGGACATCGCGCTCGACCCGCTGGAGGGCACGACGCTGACCGCGAAGGCCATGCCGAACGCGCTGACCACGATCGCGATGGCGGAAGGCGGCTCGCTGCTGCATGCGCCCGACGTCTACATGGACAAGATCGCGGTCGGCCCCGGCCTGCCTGCGGGCGTGGTCGACCTCGACGCCGATCCGGCCGAGAACATCCGCGAGCTTGCGATCGCCAAGAAGTGCCATCCGAGCGAGATCACGGCCTGCATCCTCGACCGGCCGCGCCATGCCGACATCATCGACCGGGTGCGCAGCACGGGCGCCTCGATCCGCCTCATCACCGACGGCGACGTGGCGGGCGTGATTCACACCACGGA
>JAJLJT010000356.1:0-18552 GCA_033844555.1 Alphaproteobacteria bacterium
CCGGCGCGGGAGGCGCTCTACGGCCTCGTTTCGGAAGGAACGCTCGACCTCGGCGCGAACGGGACTGTCTTCGTGCCGGTTCTCGACGAGGCGCGGGTGCGCGAGCTTCTGGTGATCCGGCTCGCGCTCGAAGGGGCGGCGGCGCGGGAAGCGGTGAAGCATCTCAATGCCCGCGCGCTCGCCCGGATCCGGGCGCTGAACGACCGGCTCGTCGGGGCGGATGCGGCGCGCGACTACAAGGCGCTGATGCGGCTCAACTGGGAGTTTCATTTCGCGATCTACGGGCTTGCGGGGATGCCGGCGCTTCTCCGCATGATCGAGGGGTGCTGGCTGAAGACCGGCTCGTACCTCAACGTGCTCTACCCGGCCTATGGCGGCAGCGACCGCGGCGTGCAGAACCACGCCGACATCATCGCCGCCCTGGAGGCCGGCGACGGGGACCGTCTGGCAGCGGCCGTGCAGGCCGATATCGAGACGGCAAGCAACGCGCTCCTGGTCGCGATCCGGGGGCGCATGGGGGACAGCGGGACCGGGAACGGCTGACACCCGTCACCCGGCGGACGGGCTGCGGCGCGTCCCGTTGTCTGCAATGATGAAGCCAACGCCGGACGAGACAGGCGACCAAGGCAAACCCGAAAACGGAGGGGAGATCATGTTGGGAGCATTGAGAACAGCAACGGTGGCGGGCCTCGCCATCGCCGGCACGTTCGCCACGGCGGCCAACGCGCAGGACTACACGTTCCGGATGGCCATCATCTCGAGCGAGAACAGCGTCTATTACGAGGACATGGCCAAGCCCTTCGCCGACCTCGTGGACCAGCTGACGGACGGGCGGGTGAAGATCGAGATCCTGCCCGCGGGCACGGTCGGCTCGGTGCTGAAACTGCACGAGGCGGTGCAGGACGGCCTGATCGACATGGCGCAGACCACGCCGATCTTCCTCGGCACGGCCGACGTCGTGAACGCGATGATCGCGTCCTTCCCGACGGGGCTGGGCGTCGACAGCTACCTGCCGTGGCTCTATTCCGCCGGCGGCCTGGAGCTGTGGCAGGAGCACCGGCGCGAGAAGATGGGCATGCACGCACTCGTGAGCGCGCTGGGCCCGTCGGAGTTCTTCGCCCACGCCAACGTGCCGATCCGTAACGGCGACGACCTGCAGGGCAAGAAGTTCCGCACGCTCGGCAACTGGGCGGCCATCGTGCAGGAGAACTACGGCGCGGTGCCGACGGTCGTCGCGGGCTCCGAAATCTACGGGATGCTCGAGAAGGGCGGCATCGACATGGCCGAATACTCGATCCCGTCGGAAAACCAGAAGATCGGTTTCCAGGAAGTGGCCAAGTACATCATCTATCCGGGTATCCAGGCCCCGGCCTGGGCGTTCGAGACGGTGATGCTGTCGGAGACGTGGGACGAGCTTCCCGACGACATCAAGGCCAAGATGGAACTCGCGGCCGAGATCAACACCCACCGCAGCCTGCGGGTGATGACGGTGCGCGACCTCGACACGATGGAGGAACTCAGCAAGGGCGGGAACGAGTTCGTCCGCCTGGACGACGCCTTCATGGCCGACGCCATGGAGAAGTCGCGCGCCTGGGCCCTGCGCAACGCCGAGGAAGCGAAGGCGAAGGGCGACGACCTGCCGATGCGGGTCGCGACCTCGATCTTCGACTTCCAGGACCATTGGCGGAAGAACGCGGGCTATCTCGTGCTCGATACGCCGAAGTAAGCCAGGAGGCCGGGCGGGGTGCTGCGCTGCGCCCTTGCCCGGCCTGCCTTGTCCATCCGTGCGGAGGGAGGCGGCAGTGCGCGCGTTCATCGAGTTCCTGATCGGCCTCGTCGACCGGATGTCCGGGGTGCTCGCGGCGGTGGCGGTCCTGCTGACTGCGGGCATGATCGGCGCCATGCTCTACGAGGTGGCGGCGCGGCATTTCTTCGGCGCGCCGACGATCTGGTCGAACGACATCTCCTACATGCTGAACGGCGCGGTGTTCATGCTGGGCGCGGCCTACACGCTGCGCCATGACGGGCATGTGCGCATCGACGTGCTGCAGCAGATGATGCCGCACCGGCTGCGGCACGCGCTCCAGGCGCTGTTCTACCTCCTGCTGTTCGCGCCGATCCTGTGGATGGCGCTCGAGTTCGCGTGGACCCGCACGCTGCGCGCCTATATGCGCGGCTCCCTGGAAACGGCGAGCGCCTGGGAGCCGCTGATCTGGCCGTTCCTGACGGGCCTCACGGTCGGGCTGGCCGCGCTTTTCGTGCAGGTGATCGCCGAGGCGATCCGGCATGCGTTCGCGGTCTGGGACGGGCCGCGGGACGCCCCTGCGCCCGGCGCGCGCTGACAAGCGGGAAAGGCGACAGGCCCCGTGGAAAACGACGTACTCGCGATCCTGATGTTCCCGGCGATGATCGGGCTGCTGCTGCTTGGCTTCCAGGTGGCGTTCTCCCTTCTGGTCGTCGGCACGCTGTTCGGGTGGGTGCTCTACGATCACCGCGTCGCGATCCAGCTCTTCAACATCATCCAGACGACCGCCTCGCAGTTCCTGCTGACGGCGGTTCCGCCCTTCATCCTGATGGGCTGCATCCTCGAACGCTCCGGCGTCGCCGAGCGGCTGTTCCGCGTCGTTCAGCTGTGGGTCGGGCGGCTGCCGGGCGGGCTTGCGCTCACCACCATGCTCATGGCGGCGATGATCGCGGCCACCACGGGTATCGTCGGCGCGGTCGAGGTGATGATCGGGCTGATGGCCATCCCGGCGATGCAGAGGTTCGGCTACCGCAACGACCTGATCGCGGGCACGGTGTGCGCAGGCGGTTCGCTCGGCACCATGATCCCGCCGTCGCTCGTGCTGATCGTCTATGCCTCGGTTGCAAACCTCTCGGTGGGCAAGCTCTTTGCCGCGGCGATCCTGCCGGGCATCCTCATGGTGGCGCTGTTCCTGCTCTATATCGCCGTGCGCTGCATCGTCAGTCCGCCGGCGGTCGCCTACGAGGACACGCAGGGCGCGGACATGCCGCTCGGCCAGAAGCTGTGGCAGACGCTGGTCGGGCTGCTGCCGGCCGTGCTGCTGATCTTTGCCGTGCTGGGCACGATCCTGCGCGGCATCGCGACGCCGACCGAGGCTGCGTCCGTGGGCGCGCTGGGCGCGCTGGTGCTGGCAGCCGCCTACCGCCGCATCAACTGGCAGATGCTGCGCGAGGCGTTTCTCACCACGCTGAAGCTGACGAGCATGATCCTTCTGATCGTGGTCGGCGGCTCGATGTTCTCCTCGATCTTCCGGGGGCTCGGCGGCAACGACGTGGTGCGCGCGGTGGTGGAGGCTGCCGACCTGGGCCCCGTCGGGATCGTGGCGCTGCTGCTCGCCATCGTGTTCGTCGCGGGGTTCATACTGGAGTGGGTGTCGGTGCTGCTGATCTGCCTGCCGATCTTCGTGCCGATCCTCGCCGCCTACGGCGTGGATCCGATCTGGTTCGCCATGCTGACCTTCATCATGCTGCAGACGTCCTACCTGACGCCGCCGATGGCGCCCTCCATCTTCTATCTCAAGGGCATCGCGCCGCCCGGCATGACCACGCGGGAGATGTACGCCGGCGTCGTGCCCTTCATCGCGTGCATGCTGCTCGTGATGGTGCTCGTCATGCTGTTCCCGGGGCTGGCCACATGGCTGCCCGAGGTGCTGGTGACGGGGTTCTGAGCCGCCGCGCCGCCGGCATTCCGACCAGGGGAGATGCGTTCCATGAGCGAACTGACAAACCTCGACCGCCGCCGCATCCAGGGCGAGATCGTCAAGCCGATCTACGAGGAATTGCTGGCCGAGGTGGGCCCGGATAAGGCGCGCGAGATCCTGTCGCGCGCGATTACCCGATCGGCCGTTGCGGAGGCGCGCAAGGCCGCCGAGGCGGCGGAAGGCGGAACCTCGATGGAGGCCTTCACCGAGAATTTCAACCGGACCTACCGCAACCGGGGGTCCGAGGCGGGGATCGAGGTCGACGTGCTGAGCGAAGGGCCGGACCATCTCGACTTCAACGTCACCCGGTGCCGCTTCGTGGAGATGTACCGCGACCTGGGGCTGGGCGACATCGCCGACGTGCTGTCGTGCAACCGGGACGGCGTGTTCGCGCAGGCCTACGACCCCGACATCGACCTCGACCGGGCGCAGACGATTGCGCAAGGGGCGCCGTGCTGTACCTTCCGCTACCGATTCCGGCGGCGCGGTGGAGACGGCCGGGGCTGACGGCGCGCCCGCCCGGGCACAGTCTCGCCCATTTGTCTCCGCACGCTAGCTGTGGTGGTGTTGGCGTTTCTTGGGCTCGGGGTTCGCGGTCGGGTGATGGCAAGTCGGGTACTCTGGAAGGCCGTGGCGGTTGCGGCTTCGCTCCTGCTGTCGGGCTGCGGCCTGTTCGGCGGGGACGAGGCGCGCGAGAGCTTCCTCGCACCGCAGGTCGAGGGCGGCATCGTCTACGAGACCCGCATCGATGGGCTCGACGATCCGGACCTGCAGGAACTGGCGGAGCAATCCCTGCGCCTCTACACGCTGGCGGAACGCCGGCCGCAGAGCTTTGCGCGCCTGAACCGGCGGGCGGAGGCGGACGCCGAGACGCTGGCCGCCGTTCTGCGCTCCCGCGGCTATTACCAGTCGAAGGTCACGGTCGAGGTGAAGGACACCGGCGAGCGTGAGCGTCAAGCGGCCGTGCCGGCGACGCAGGACAATGAGCGGACCGGGACGAGCGTTCCGGTCCGCGGGGAGGACGGTGCCGGAAGCGCCGGGGAAACCGGCGAACCGGTCATGGAGCCGACCGCCGAGGTGGTTCTGAGCGTGATGCGGGGGCCGCTGTTCCGCCTGGCGGAGGTGAGCTATCCGCTGCCCGACGGCTACCGGGGGCCCGCCTTGCCGAACCAGTCGCGGCTCGGTGTGCCGAAGGGGCACCCGGCGGTCGCCGAGGACATCGTGGCGGCCGAGGGCGCGGTCCTGGTCTTTCTGCGCGAACGCGGACACCCCTATGCGCGCGCGGGCAAGCGGACGGCGCTCGCCGACCCGGAGGCGCTGACCATAGAGGTCTCGACGCTCATCGATCCCGGACCGCGCGTCAGCTACGGGGAGACGCAGGTCGAAGGGCTCGACGACGTCGCGCCGGACTATGTCGCGGGGTTCGCCGAATGGGAGGCGGGCGCGTTGTCGGACGCGCGCGACCTGTCGGACGCCCAGCGCAGACTGTCGGCCTCTCGGCTGTTCGACGTCGTCACTGTCCGCCTGCCGGAGGAGGCGCCGGAGGGTCTGGGCGCGGGCGACAGCATCACCTTGCCGGTCACCATCCGGGCCGAGGAGGCGCCGCATCGCACCGTTGGCGGCGGCGTGCGGTACTCGACCGACGGCGGCCCCGGCATCCGTGCCTATTGGGAGCATCGCAACCTGTTCGGGCGCGGGGAGCGGTTCCGGACGGAGCTTGACGCAGACACGGTCGCGCAGACGCTGGAAAACCGGTTCGTCAAACCGCGCTTCCTGCGCCCCGACCAGGATCTCGTGGCTGGCCTCGCCTTCGAGCGGGAGGACAACGACGCCTTCGAACTTGTCGGCGCGACGGCGACCGTCGGTCTCGAGCGCCAACTGACCGGGCGCTGGACCGTTGGCGCGGGCGTCCTCGGCGAGGTGCAGGAGATCACCGACGACACCGGCCGGCGCATGAGCTACCTCTTCGGCCTTCCGGTCTTCGCCGCCTACGACAGTTCGGACAATCTGCTCGACCCGACGCAAGGGGCGCGGGTTCGGGCGACGGCAACGCCGTTCGCGGGCGTTTCCGACGGCGAGGCGCTGAGCTTCCTCGTGCTCGACGCCACCGCCTCGACCTATTGGGCGCTCGACGACGAGGACCGCTACATTGCCGCCTTCCGGGGGCGGATCGGCAGCATCCTGGGGGCCTCGCGCGCCACGATCCCGGCGCCGCGGCGGCTCTATTCGGGCGGTGGCGGGTCGGTGCGCGGCTACCAGAGCCGCTTCATCGGGCCGCTCGACGCCAACAACGATCCGCTGGGCGGCCGCTCGGTCGTGGAGTTCGGCATGGAGATGCGCGCCCGCGTCACGGATACCATCGGCGTCGTGCCCTTCGTCGACATGGGCTCGGTCAGCACGACGGAATACCCGGACTTCGATGACGGGCTGCAATATGCCGCGGGTCTCGGCCTGCGCTACTACAGCCCCATCGGACCCATTCGCGCCGACGTCGCGGTGCCGCTCAATCCGCGCGAGGCGGACAATGCGTTCGAGTTCTACATCTCCATCGGGCAGGCGTTCTGATGCGGCGCGCGGCGATCCTTCTGGCCTTCGTGTCCGTCCTGCTGCTTCCGGCGGGGCCGTCGGCGGCGTTCCTGTCGTTCGAGGGGGTGACGAACCGCTTCATCCAGTTCGTGATCCGCCAGATCAACGTGCCCGGCGAGTTCGAGCTGACGGTCGGCACTCTGACCGAGGGTGAGGACGGCTACACCACGCTGGAAGGCTTCTCCGTCGCCGACCGCGAGGGGGTGTGGCTGTCGGCTGAGCGGGTGGCGCTCGACTGGTCGCCCGCCGCGCTCCTGCGCGGAGAGATCAGCCTGTCGCTGCTGCGGCTGGAGGACGTGGACCTGAGGCGGCTTCCCCTGACCGGCGACACGCCCGAGGAAGAGGGCGGTGAGGAGGAGGAAGGCGGCATCCGCTGGCCGCGCGCCCCGCTCGGCGTGGAGATTGCCGAGCTTGTTCTCACGCGCCTGACGGTCGCCGACACGATCCTGCCGGAGGCCGCGACCCTGACCGCCACCGGCGCTTTCCGCGATATCGGCGACGTGCAGTCGGTCCGGGTCGCGGCGGAGCGTACAGACGGCGTCGGCGCCACGCTCGACCTCGACATGACGCGGGACTTTACGGCCGACACGCTGAAGGCGCGGATCCGCTTCGATGAACCTCAGGGTGGTCTGGTGGCGCGGCTTGCCGGGATACCTGAGGCGCCGGCGGTGTCGCTGGCGCTCGACGCCGACGGGCCGCCGACCGATTGGGGCGGCGCCCTGGCGGCAAGTGTCGAGGGCTATGGTGAGGTCAACGGCACCGCGTCCGCGGCCTGGGCCGGGCCTCTGTCGCTCGCGGCGGACGTCATGCTGACGCCGGGAGCGCGGTTGGCCCCGGAGATCGCCGCCGCGATCGGCGAGGCCGCCCAACTCGACATCGCGGCGCGCGAGGGCGGAGAGGGGCGCGTCGCGCTGGAGCGGGCACGGTTCCGCCTCGCCGCGGGCCGCGTCGATGCGCGAGGGGATTTCGCACGGACCTTGAGCGACATCGCCATCGACATGCGCGCCGATGTGCCGGAGGAGGGCGCGCGCCTGCTCGACCCCTTCCTTGCGCCTGCGACGGTGAAGGGCGCGGGGCTCGACATCGCGGTGCGCGGATCCGCCGCCGCGCCGCGTCTCACGATGCAGGGGCGGGTGGAAACCGTGGCGACGCCGGATGCCACGGCGGCCTCTCTCGACCTCGATGCACGCATCGCGCTTTCGGGAAGCGCTGTCGCGGGCGACGTCCGCATGGTCGCGCGCGATCCGGAACTGACCGGCCGGCCCGATCTGACCGGCCTGCTCGGCCCCGACATCGCGGTCGAGGCCGACGGGCGCTACGAGGCCGGAATCGCCGAGCTTGCCCGCTTCTCCCTCGCCTCGCGCATGCTCGAGGCGCGCGGGGAAGGCCGCTTCGACACCGGCGCGGGCGAGGGGAGCGGGCAGCTGCGCGTCGCGGCCACGGACCTTGCCCCGCTGGCCGCCTTTGCCGGACAGGATCTCCGGGGCGGGGCGACGCTGACGGCCGATGTGCGCCGGGCGCGGCTCGATGGCGCGCTCGACGCCGACCTGAGGCTTGCCGGGCGGGGCCTCGAGAGCGCCGATGCCCTGGCCGCGGCGCTTCTGGCGGGGCGTGTGGACGCGGAGGCGACGGTGCGGACGGACGATGCGCGTGTCGTGCGGCTGTCGCCGGCGCGAATCGAGACGGGCGCGATCTCCGCACGGGCCGAGGGAGAGGTCGACCTTGCCGCGCGGACTGCGCAGGTGCGCTACGGCCTGTCGGCGGCCGACATCGGCCCCATCGCGGAGGCGGCGGGCGTGCAGGCGCGCGGCGCGCTCACCGCGGAGGGCGACCTTGCCGGTGCATTCGACGCGCCCGCGGCCCGCGGCGAGGCAAGGCTCACGGACGCGGCGGTGAACGGCGAGCGTCTGGGCCGCGTAACGGTCGCGCACGACGTGGCTGTGGAGGGCGGCGGCCCCTCTGGCAGCCTGCGGCTTGCGGTGGCGGGCAGCCGGCTCGGCGACGGGACGGGCGAGGCCCGGTTCCGCACGGTAGACGGCGTGCTCGACGTGACGCGGGTCGAGGCGTCGCTCCTCGGCCTCGCGGCCGAGGGGGAGGCCCGTGTCCCGCTCGACGGCAGCCCGGCGGCCGGCACGCTGGCGCTGACCGTTCGCGACCTGCGCCCCGCGGGGCGGCTCGCGGGCCTCGAAGTGTCGGGCACGGGGCGTGCGGACGTCACGCTGTCGGCCAATGGCGATGCGCAAGGCGTGCGCGCCACGGCGGGCTTCAGAAACCTGCGCAGCGGCGAGTCGGAGATCGCCTCGGTGCGGGCGGCGCTGAGCGTGCGCGATCTCGCGGCCATGACGGGTATCGACGCGACCGCGACGGCGGACGGGGCGGTCCTGCCGCAGGCGCGGCTCGGCACCGTGACCGCGAGCGCGCGCGGTTCACTCGGCGCTCTCCGGTGGGAGGCGGCGGCGGACGGCGACACCTCGGCCCCCGTGGCGGCTCCCCTGATGCTGTCGGCAGGCGGGACGGCGGACCTTGCAGGCCGGCAACAGAGGGTCCGCGTGGGGCGGCTCGACCTCGGCTATGCGGAGGAAACCTTTGCGCTCTCCAGCCCGCTCGACATCGTGCTCGCCGGCGGCGAGACGCGATTGCAGGGTCTCGACCTGCTGGCGGCGGAGGGCCGGGTGCGCGGCGACCTGAGCATCGGGCCGCGGGTCATCGTGACCGACCTCTCCATTCAGGATCTGCCGTTGCGGCTCGTGCGTGCGGCGACCGGGCGCGGCGGCGTGACGGGCGCGCTGTCGGGCACCGTGGCCGTGCGCACGGGCGGGCGGGACGCGGGCGGAACCGTGCGCCTGGAGACGCGCGGCCTGAGCGCGGGCCAAGGCATCTCGGCAGAAGGCCTCGATCTCGCCCTTGCGGCCGACTGGGACGGGCGGACACTGTCGGCGGACCTGACCGCGCAGGCGGGGGAGGCGAATCCTGTCCGCGGGGCGCTCTCCTTGCCACTGGTCCCGGCCCGGAGCGGCGCGCTTCCCTCCGTGCCGAGGGGCGGGCAGATCGACGGCGCGCTCGACTGGGAGGGGGATGTCGCCCCGCTCTGGGCCGTCGCGCCGCTGCCGGACCACATTCTGGAGGGGAAGGGCGTCATCCATCTGAAGGTTGAGGGGCCGCTCGACGGGCCGCGTGTGTCGGGCCGCGTCGGGCTCTCGGACGGCGTCTACGAGAACCTCGTGTCCGGCACCTATCTTGCGGACCTGACGCTGGACACCGAACTGGCGAATACCGAGACGGTCGCCTGGCGGCTGACGGGAACGGACGGCGCGAAGGGCCGCGTCGAGGGGGAGGGAACCGTGACGGTCGGCGGCGAGCGTATTTTCGTCCTCGATACCGGTCTCAGGTTCGAGAACGCGTTGCTGGTCCGCCGGGACGAGGCGGTTGCACGCATGACGGGAGAGGTGCGCGCCGAGGGCGATGGACGCGAGCTGGGCGTGACCGGCGCGCTGACGACGGATTTCGTGGAGGTGCGGCTCCTGAACCGCCTGCCGCCCAGCATCGTCACGCTGGACGTGCGCTTTCCCGACGACCCGCCGGAGGACCCGGCCGCCGCGCGCGGGGAGGGGGTGATCCGCGTGCCCCTCGACATCCGGATCGACATGCCGCAACGGGTGTTCGTGCGGGGCCGCGGTCTGGAGAGCGAATGGGGCGGCACGCTGGAGATCGGGGGGAGCGCGGCCGCTCCGAGCGTCGTCGGCACGATCGCGGCCCGGCGCGGCTATCTCGATTTCATCGGGCGCAGCTTCGAGATCGAGCGGGGCGAGGTGCGCTTCTCCGGGGCGACTCCGCCGTCGCCCGCCGTGGACCTCGTGCTGACCCGCGAGGCAAACGACGTGACCGGCCGTATCGAGATCTTCGGCACAGCCGCGGCGCCCGAGATCGCGTTCTCCTCCACGCCGGGACTGCCGGAGGACGAGGTGTTGCCCCGCGTCCTGTTCGGCAAGTCGGCGCAGTCGATGAGCGCGCTGGAGGCGCTGCAACTCGCCTCGGGGGTGGCGACGCTGCTCTCGGGAGAGGCGGGCGTGATCGACAGCCTGCGCGGCGCGCTCGGCGTGGATGTGCTGCGCGTGGAGGGCGGGGAGACGGAAGGCGAGGCCGCGAGCGTGTCGGTCGGAAGCTACGTCGCCGACGGCGTGTTCGTCGGCACGAAACAGCCGCTCGACGGGCGTGGCGGGTCGGTCCTGGTCGAGGTCGAGATCACCGACCGCATCACCGTCGACACGGAGGTCGGTCAGGAAGGCAACACCAGTGCTGGCCTCAACTGGCGCTACGACTACTGAAGAGGGTCAGCGGCCCCTGAACACGGCGGGCCGCTTGCCGAGGAAGGCGGCGACCCCTTCTGCAAAGTCGTCCGTGTTTCCAGCGGTCTTCTGCGCCACGCGCTCATAATGCAGCTGGGCCTCGTAGCTGTTCTCGAGGCTCGCCCAATAGGCCTTGCGGATGAGCGTCAGGGCGACGGTCGGCCCGCCGGCGAGATCCTTCGCCAGCGCCGTCGCCTCCTCCATCAGCCGGGCGTCGGGCGCCACGCGGGTCACGAGGCCCCACTCACGCGCCGTTTCGGCGGGCAGCTTCCCGCCCAGCAGCGACAGCTCCAACGCGCGCGCCCGGCCCACCAGACGCGGCAGCAGCCATGTCGCGCCGCCGTCCGGGATCAGGCCGATATGGCGGAAGGCCTGAAGAAAATAGGCGCTCTCCGCCGCGATCACGATATCGCCCATCAGGGCGAAACTCATGCCCACCCCGGCCGCCGCGCCATTGACGGCCGTCACGACGGGCATCGGCAGGTCGCGCAGCTTGATGAGCAAGGGATTGTAGTGGCGCTCAAGCACCTGGCCGACGTCGCGGCTGCCGTCGGGGCCGGGCTCGATCAGGCTTGCGTCCGACAGGTCAGCACCGGCGCAGAAGCCGCGTCCCTCGCCGGTGATCAGCAGGCAGCGCGCGCCCGTCGCCGGATCCGCGAGCCGGTCGAGCGCGGCGTCGAGGTCGGCCAGCATCTGGCCGTTGACGGCGTTCATTGCCTGGGGCCGGTTGAAGGCGAGAACCGCCAGGCCGTCCGCGACCGTCAGCGTGAGCGTGGAATAGGTCATGGGCGCAGTCTCTCCCCGATGGCATGCCGGCCGCGTCGAACGGTCATGGGGAGCGTGCGGTCAAGCGCGCGCGCCGGTCAAGCGTGCGTGGGGGCGGGGCGGGGTTGCGGAGGATGCGGTCAGGCAGCGCCCTTCACGGCCTCGGCGATGGGCGAATCCGCGTCCTTGCCGAGGTCGTCCTCGCCGACGGTCATGTTGCGGCCGCGCATCTTGGCCACCCGCAGCGTGCGCTCGGCGCGCTGCAGAAGGTCGCTCATGCGTTCGCCGGTGCGGTACTCCACCGCGCCGAACGACATGGTGATGCGGCCCAGCGTTTCGCCGGTCGACTTCTTCACGATCTTCTTGCGCTCGACCGTCTGGCGGATGTGGTTCGCCACGATGCGCGCGCCCTTGAGCCCGGTCTGCGGGAAGATCACCGCGAACTCCTCGCCCCCGAAACGCGCTGCGATGTCGCGGCCCTTCACGTTTTCGCTGAGGCAGCCGCCGACGAGCCGCAGCACCTGGTCGCCGGTCAGGTGGCCCCACGTCTCGTTGAAGGCGTTGAAATGATCGATGTCGCCGAGGATCACGGACAGCTGTTGCTTGTTCTCGATCGTCTCGCGCAGCGCGCGCTGCAGCTTTTCCTCGAAGTAGGCGCGGTTGGCGAGCCCGGTGAGGGTGTCCGTCGTCGCTTCCTTCTTGGTGGTTTCCAGCGTGTCGCGCAGACGCTTGATCTCGCTCACCGAGGTCTCGAGTTCCGATTCCAGCGCCCGGGTCTTTGCTTCCATCCGGCGGGTCGCCTGGACGAGGCGGTCGACGATGGCGCGCAGCGCCTCGGGGTCCGTCTCTCCCTCGACGGAGTTCGTCACGCCGTCCAGCGCGTTGCCGAACGCGTTCGATTCATGGGCCGCGCGTTCCAGATAGTCGACGATGCGGCCGATGTGCCCGGCCATCTCCTCGCTCGCCATCTCGATCGCCTGGTTGGTGGCGTGACGGCCGCAATACTGCCGCCAGAGCGTTTCCGACACCTCGGAGGAAATGCCGTTGCTGTTCTTCTGGAGATGGTTGTCGATCGCCCGCGTGAGGTCCGCGTTGGTGCCGGCGGCATAGGTGTACCACACCTCGTAGTGCACGGGGTGCGGCTCGATCCCGAAGCGCGCCATAAGCGCCATCGCCCGGGAGCAATAGTCGACCGACTTACCGGCCTCTTCCACGTCCGTCACCGGCAACCTCTCGTCTGGCGTTGAACCTGCAGACACAACTGCACGCCATGAGTGTGCTCTGCGACGGTAAAGAATGCGTTTACCGTGCGGTCCGGTCAGGAGTTGTCCGAGGCGGCCGTGGCGTCGGCGTCCGCGGCCTTCTTCGCGCGGCGGGTCGACGGCTTGCGGGCGGAGGACGTCTTCTTCTCGCCGGCATCGGGCGTATCCGCCTTCGCGGCCTTGGACTTTGCAGCCTTGCGCGGTTTCGCGGCCGCCTTGGCCTTGGTCTTCGCGGCGGGCTTTTCCTTCTCCGCCGCCCCGGTGGGGAAGACCGGCCGCAGCAGGAAGTCGGGAACGTGATCGCCCAGGCCCTTCACCGGCTCGTCCCTGTCACGGTCGCGGCCCCGGTCGCGATCCCGCCGGTCGCCCTTGCGGTCCTGCCGGGCGGGCTTCTCGCGCGCCGCCGGCGCTGCCTGCTCCTGCGGCTCGGGGGTAGCGGCGTCCTGGCGCTTGCCTTCGGCCTTCGCCCCGGCGCGGCTCCGTCCGGACCGGCCGCGCCCCTTCTCTTCGCGCCCCTTGTCCTCAGGTGCCGCGGGGGCGGATTCCGCGTCCGCCGCAGCCTCCTGCACGGGCGCGGGTTTGCCGCCCTCGCGCGGGATCTCGCGCTGGATCAGCTTCTCGATGCGGTCGACGTACTTCGCCTCGTCCTCGGTCGCGATGGTGATCGCCTTGCCGGACTTGCCCGCCCGGCCGGTCCGGCCGATTCGGTGGACGTAGTCTTCCGGGTGGATCGGCACGTCGTAGTTCACGACATGGCTCACCGCCGGAATGTCGAGGCCTCGCGCGGCCACGTCGCTTGCCACCAGGATCTGGATCTGGTCGGTCTTGAACTGGTCGAGCACCTTCATCCGCACGCTCTGGTCGAGGTCGCCGTGCAGCGCGCCGGCGGTAAACCCGGCCTTCTCGAGCGCCTTGGCGAGCGTGCCCACATCGCGCTTGCGGTTGCAGAAGACGATGGCGTTCTTCACGTCCTCGGCCTTCAGCGCGTCGATCAGCTTGCCGCGCTTGGACGTCCGTGTCGCCTGGATGAGCGACTGGGCGACCGTCTCGGCGGTGGTGGAGGCGCGCGCAACCTCGATCTTCACCGGATTGGTCAGGAAGGTCGACGTGATGCGCTGGATTTCCGGCGGCATGGTCGCGGAGAAGAACAGCGTCTGGCGCGTGAAAGGCGTCAGCTTGCAGATCCGCTCGACGTCCGGAATGAAGCCCATGTCGAGCATCCGGTCAGCCTCGTCCACCACGAGGATCTGCACGCCGGTCAGCAGGACCTTGCCGCGCTCGAAATGGTCGAGGAGGCGGCCCGGCGTCACGATCAGCACATCCACGCCGCGATTGAGCTTCGCCTCCTGGTCGGCGAAGGACACGCCGCCGATGAGAAGCGCCATGGAAAGCTTCAGATGCTTTCCATAGACCTCGAAGGAATCTGCGACCTGGGCCGCGAGTTCCCGCGTCGGCTCGAGGATCAGCGTGCGTGGCATGCGCGCCTTCGACCGGCCCTGCGCGAGGATCGTCAGCATCGGCAGCGTGAAGGACGCGGTCTTGCCGGTCCCCGTCTGGGCGATTCCCAGCACGTCGCGGCCGGCGATCACCTTGGGGATCGCCTGCTCCTGAATCGGTGTGGGCTTTTCGTACCCGGCCTCGCTGACCGCGCGAAGAACCTCGGGGTGGAGGCCGAGAGTGTCGAAACTCATGTGGGTCTTACGTGCTCCATGCGCCGCCCCGGACGGTCCGGGGAACTGGTCGTCGGTCCAGGCGGCAAATCCGGCGCGCGCGACGATTGCCTCCGGATATCTCCGGTTGAACCGCCCGCACCATATTGCTTTTCCCTATATTGTCAAATCGTTCCAGTCTTGCGCCCAAGTTGCGGGTTGACCGGCCCGGGATTTCGGTGTCTGCGTTGCCCGCCCAAGGACACGAACGGACTATTCGGGATGGATCGACAGAACCTCGTGCTGGTGCCCGGCCTCATTTGCACGGACGCGCTGTTCGCGCCGCAGATCGACGCGCTTTCGCCCTATGCCGAGATCATGGTGGCGGACCACCGGCGCCACGACAGCATGGCCGCGATCGCCGCCGCGATCCTCGAGGAGGCGCCGCGCTTCTTCGCGCTCGGTGGTCTGTCGATGGGCGGTTACATCGCCTTCGAGATCATGCGCCAGGCGCCGGAGCGGGTGACCAAGCTCGCCCTCATGGACACCTCCGCCCGTCCCGACACCGACGAGCAGCGCAAGCGCCGCGCCGGCCTGATCGACCAGGCCGACCATGGGAAGTTCAAGGGCGTGACGCGCGGGCTCCTGCCGCTCTTCATCCACGAGGACCGGCTGCATGACGCCCCGCTGGTCGAGACGATCATGCAGATGGCGAAGGACACCGGCCGCGAGGCGTTCAAGCGCCAGCAGACCGCGATCATGGGGCGCGCCGACAGCCGCCCGCTGCTGCCGTCGATCCAGTGCCCGACGGTCGTCGTCTGCGGCCGGCAGGATGCGCTGACGCCGCTGGCGCTTGCGCAGGAGATGGCGGACGGCATCCCCGCGGCGCGGCTGGAGATCGTCGAGGACTGCGGCCACCTGCCGACGCTTGAGCGGCCGGAGGCGGTGAACGCGATCCTCAAGGACTGGCTGGTCGGCTGATCCCCGTCAGGGGTGCCGCTTTCAGTCGTTCCACTCCCGCCCGTCAAGCTCGATATGCGGATTGACCGGCGGCATCATCGCCACGAACACGTCGCGCATGCTCTGAGCGTAGCCCGGCGCGCCCGGGCCCGGAACGGCCGCGTTCGTCACCATGCCGTGGGCATATGCAAAGCCCCCGTAGCACAGGACGGCCGTCACCTTCAGGCCGCCGTCGCGCGCGGCAACGGGTGCGTCGCCGAGGCAGATGGACTTCTCGTTGGCTGGCCGCGCCGGATTGAACACGAGCACGAGGCGGTTCTTGACCGTGCCCGGCTCGACGGGGCGCAGGCCCGCCCCGCCCACATAGGCCGGAAGCGTCAACCCTTGCGTGGCCGCAACCGGGTCGGCCCCGATCACCTCGGTCGGCATGCCGCCGACCGATGCCGTCCTGACCAGGCCCGGCGAATAGAAGGTGTCCCAATCGACCCGGCTGACCGTCGACATGCCCGCACATCCTGCGAGAAGTGCACCGCCAGCCACGGCCAGAACCGCCGACCTGATCCCCGACATGCCCATGTTCGCCTCTCCCACATGGAAAGCGTTGGTGTTTCCGTTTCAACGGATATGGGAACACGCACGCGTCTTGGGGAGAGGGGTCAGATGTCGAGATCGGTCACGAAGGCCGCGTTCTCGGAGATATAGGCGAAGCGCCGCTCCGCCTTCTTGCCCATCAGCTGCTCGACAAGCTCGCCGGTATCCATGCGTTCCGCCATCGGGATGGTGACGCGCAGCAGCGACCGGGTCTTCGGGTCCATCGTGGTTTCGCGCAGCTGCGCGGGCATCATCTCGCCCAGGCCCTTGAAGCGGCTGACCTCGACCTTCGCATTTCCCTTGAACTCCCGGGCGACGATCTCGTCCCGGTCGGCCTCGTCGCGGGCGTAGAAGCTGCGCCCGCCGTGGCTGAGGCGATAGAGCGGCGGGATTGCCAGATAGAGGTGGCCCTGGTCGATGAGGCCGCGCATCTCCCGGTAGAAGAAGGTCATCAGCAGCGAGGCGATGTGCGCGCCGTCGACGTCCGCGTCGGTCATGATGATGACCTTGTCGTAGCGCAGGTCATCCTCGCGGTATTTCGAGCCGGTGCCGCAGCCGAGCGCCTGCACGAGGTCCGAGAGTTCGCGGTTGGCGTCGAGCTTGCCCGCGCCCGCGCTCGCCACGTTCAGGATCTTGCCGCGAAGGGGCAGGACGGCCTGGTTCGCCCGCGCGCGCGCCTGCTTGGCCGATCCGCCCGCGGAATCGCCCTCGACGATGAAGATCTCGGTCCCCTGGCGCTCCGCGGCGGTGCAATCGGCGAGCTTGCCCGGAAGCCTGAGCTTGCGGGTCGCGGTGCGGCGGGAAACCTCCTTTTCCGCGCGCCGGCGCGTGCGTTCCTCCGCCCGGTCGATGACCCATTCGAGCAGCGCGTCCGCCATCGCCGGATGGCCCGAGAGCCAATGGTCGAAATGGTCGCGCACCGCGTTCTCGACGACGCGGGCGACCTCGGCTGTCGCAAGTTTCTCCTTGGTCTGGCCCTGGAACTCCGGCTCCCGGACGAAGACCGAGATCAGACCCGCGACCGTGCCCATCACGTCGTCGGGCTGGACGATGCCTGCCTTCTTGACGTTCTTCAGCGCGCCATAGGCCTTGAGCCCCTTGGCGAGCGCGGCGCGCAGTCCCTGCTCGTGCGTGCCGCCCTGCGGCGTCGGAACGGTGTTGCAGAAGGAGGACAGGCCCGCTTCCACGTCGAGCGTCCACGCCACCGCCCATTCGACGGAGCCCGGCCGGTCGGCGAACTTCACCACGCCCGAGAACGGCTCCGGCGTGACGGTGCGCGCATCCTCAAGCTCGGCGGCGAGGAAGTCGGCAAGCCCGCCGGGGAAGTGGAAGGTGTCCGTCTCCGGCGGGCCGTCCTTGCCCGCCAGCAATTCGGGCGCGCAGGTCCAGCGGATCTCGACCCCGCGATAGAGGAAGGCCTTGGACCGGGCCATGCGGTAGAGGCGGGCAGGGCGGAATCGCGCCGCCTCACCGAAGATCTCCGGGTCCGGGTGGAAGCGGACGAGCGTGCCGCGCCGGTTCTGGATCGCTCCCTTGTCTTCCAGCGCGCTGGTCGGGTGGCCGCGCGAATAGGTCTGGCGCCACAGGCGCCGGTCGCGCACCACCTCGACCTCCAGCCGGTCGGACAGCGCGTTCACCACCGAGATGCCGACGCCGTGCAGCCCGCCCGACGTCTCGTAGGCCTTGCTGGAGAACTTACCGCCCGCGTGCAGCGTGGTCATGATGACCTCGAGCGCGGAGGTGTCCGGGTGCCGCGGGTGCGGGTCCACGGGGATGCCGCGCCCATTGTCGCGGATGGCGAGGGTTCCGTCGGCCGAAAGCTCGATCTCGATGCGGCTCGCATGGCCCGCGACCGCCTCGTCCATGGAGTTGTCGAGCACCTCGGCGGCCATGTGGTGATAGGCGCGCTCGTCCGTGCCGCCGATGTACATGCCGGGGCGGCGGCGGACGGGCTCCAGCCCCTCCAGCACCTCGATGTCGCGGGCCGTATAGCTGTTGCCCGTGTCCGCGGATGGATCTGCGAAAAGGTCGACGTCGCTTGCCATGGCCCGCCATGCTTCCTGGGAATCGGTTTGGCTGAGTCTAGGCTGCGGGGTATGGCACGCCAAACGCAAACACGGCAATGCCGGCCGGGAGGGGGACCGGCCGGCATTGCGCGTCTTGCGGAGAGGTCGAGGGCGGCGCCTGTGCGGGGACGCGGCCCGGAGGGGAGAGAGACCTCTTGCCCATGAACTCAGCAAGCGGCGTGCCAGTTGCGGCGATGGCTGGCGCCGCACGGCCAGTCACGGACAAAAACGCTGTCAGAACAGGGCGATACCATGGTGCGGCATGCTGGAGAGTTCCCAAGAGACTGCGCGTCGATTATGCTTCAAAACGAAGATGTGCCGCGTGAGCACGTGCCGCTATCGGCCTGTGCGTACCGAAGGGAGACGGGTGGCATGAGGATTGTGGGGATGCTCGCCGCGGTGACCGCGGCCGTCTTTCTGTCGGGCTGCGAGTCGACGGCACAGAAGGAGACGCTTGCCGCCCAATCGCTGCTCGTCGGGATGCCGAAGACGGCGCTGCTGGAGTGCGCGGGCGCGCCGACGGCGACCGCTGCGGCGGACGGTCTCGAATACTACACCTATGAACTTGCGGGCTACGAGACGTGGGGCAGCCCGAGTGTCGG
>JAJLJT010000357.1:0-5530 GCA_033844555.1 Alphaproteobacteria bacterium
GGCGCTGAGGGGGCGTCAGTAGGGGATCCGCTCCCCCGACCAGTCGAAGAGGCCGCCCGTGTCCTCCGGCCCGGCAGCGTCGATTACCTCCAGCAGTTTCCCTGCCGAGAAGTCGGGCGTGAACAGCTTGCCGTCCGCCACATAGGTCTGGAACGGTTTCGACAGCGCGGTGTCGACCGTGCCCGGCTGGAGGCCGAGCACGATGGCGTCGGGCCGCTTGCGCGCAAGCTCGATCGAAAGCGTCTTCAGCAGCATGTTGAGCGCCGCCTTGGACGCGCGATAGGCGTACCATCCGCCCCGCCGGTTGTCGGAGATGGAGCCGACGCGCGCCGACAGCGCAGCGAACACCGACCGCCCTTCGCGCGGCAGAAGCGGCAGGAAGTGCTTGGCGACGAGCGCCGGTCCCGTGGCGTTCACGGCGAAGGCGCGCGCAAGACGTTCCGCGTCGAGGGCGCGCCAGTCCTTTTCCGGCTGCATGTCCGGTCCGTCGTGCAGCAGGCCCGTCGCCACGACGACGAGGTCGAGCGGCCCGTCCGCGCCCGCCGCCCGTGCTGCCGTCGCGATGCTCCCCTCGTCGGTGAGGTCGAGCGTGCCGGTTACGACCTTCGGATGGGGCGCGACGGCGCCCTTACGCGCGAAGGCATGGATGCGGCCATAGCGCGGATCATTGGCCAGCCGCGCCAGCAACGCCGCACCGATGCCGCCGCCCGCCCCGATCACCGCCGCGCGGCGTGTTCCCGTGTCGTTTGTCACCGCTGTCACCATTCATGAAAAACCCGGGCCGCACGGGGCCCGGGTCGGTCATGTGGGGCGCGGCTCCGCGCCGGCAAGCGGCAGGCTGTCACGCCACCCGCAGCATGGTGGCGGCTTCCGCGGGCGTCGCGTGGCCACCAGCGGCAGGGACGATCTCTTCCGGCGCCTTGCCCTCGATCAGGCCGCGGTGCAGGGCGACGACCGCGCCGTCGAAGTCCGGCTCGTCGACGATGACCTGCATGTCGACCTTGCGCATGTGGTCGTGCAGGCCGAGCGGCTTGATGCCCGCCGCTTTCAGCGACGCAAGGCCCGTCAGCGCCACGTCGAGGCCGGTCAGGTCGCGGCCGATGGCGGAGATGATCGCCACCTTGCGCGACGTGATCGAAGCCGACGGATAGACCTTCGAGAGGTCCGCTTCCACGCGCTTCACCGCCTTCATGGAGCCTTCGAGGAAGTGCGTGATCGTGTTGGCGTTCGAGCTTTTCGACACGATGCGCACCTTGTGGCGCTTCAGCGCCTCTAGGATCGCCGCGTCGTAGCCCTTCACGCCCACCATGTCCTGCTCGAAGAACTCGAACGCGAAGACGCCCTTGAGGCCCGTGACGATTTCCACGCCAGGCTCCGTCGCCTCCAGGTCGGCGCGGATCACCGTGCCCATGTGGTCGGCCTCGAAGATGTTGCGGACGCGCAGCGGTATGTTCGCCTGGCGCAGGCCCTTGGCCGCGCGGGGGTGGATCGCCTCCATGCCCATGTTCGAAAGCTGGTCGGCCACGTCGTAGTTCGTCTCGCCGATGGGCCGCACCGCGTCCTCGCCCACGAGGTTCGGGTCGGCGGAGGAGAGGTGGAACTCCTTGTGGATGATCGCTTCGGACGCGCCCGTGATGACGGCGATGCGCGACAGCGTGACCTCGGTGTAGCCGCGGTCGAAGCTGCGCATCAATTGCTCACGGCACTGGGCATAACCCGTGACGATGGGCAGTTCGCTCGACAGATCCACGTCGGCAAAGGCCGTCTCGATACGGTCGTCGAAGTCCGGCTGGTCGTCCTCGCGCCAGCCGGTCAGATCGATGAAGCGCGCATTGACCCCGTGCTGCTGCAGGAGCAACGTCGTGTTGTAGGCCGATTGCGCCTCGCCGAGCGCCGAGAGCATCTCACGCACCGTGAACAGGTGCTCGTCGAGCCGGAAATGGCCGTAGGAGCACAGCCGGTTCAGGTCGATCAGACAGCTGCGCACACCCTCGATCCGCTCCTTGATGAAGGTGTCGGCGCTGCGGCGCGCGGCCTTGTCCTCGAAGATCTCCGCATTGATTTCGAGCATCCGGTCGGCCACCCGCGACAGTGCGTCGCCCCAGGACCAGTCCCGCTCGGAGCTGGCGAACAGCGCATAGACGCCGGGTTCGCCGGTCTTCTTGTGCTCCAGCAGCGCGTTCGTCATGCCCGCATAGGCCGAGACGACGAAGATCCGGTTGTATATCTCCTCGGTCCTGCGGTTTCCGATCAGGATGTTGTTCAGCAAGGTCTCGGTCTGCACCATGGAGGTGCCGCCGATCTTTTCGACAGTATGTGCCATGTACTCCGGTCCCGGCCTTGCGGCCTTGGTGATTTGGTTACGCGTGGTGGCTGCGTGGTGCGCGCCGCACTCTCCCCGGCCTTACAGGGGGGTGTCTTCCAGCGCGTAGGAGCCGTCCTCCTTGTGCACTTCCTTGCCGGTCACCGGCGGGTTGAAGCAGCACGCCATCACCATCTCGGTCTTGCCGCGCAGGATGTGCTTGTCGTGCTTGTCGAGCGCGTACATCACCCCGGGCGTGATCGGGTGAACCTCGCCGGTCGCGCAGTCCTCGATCGAGCCTTCGCCCGAGATGCAGTAGACCGACTCGAAATGGTTCTTGTAGTGGAAGTTCAGCTCCGTCCCCGCGTAGATCGTGGTGATGTGAAAGCTGAAGCCCATGTTGTCGTCCTTCAGGAGCAGGCGGACGCTGTCCCACCCGTTCGAGAAGATGTGACGGTTGGTATCCTTGGCCTTGTTGAAGTCGCGAACGATCATCTGTTGTCGTGTCCTGTGTTCTTGCTGGTCCGGTAGCGGTCAAAGGGGGCGCGTGGCGCCCCGCCTCATTCGGCGGCGGCGCGCGTCTCGCCCTTCCCGCAAACGGCGGCGAAGGCCCGCTCCATGATGTCGAGGCCGGCGTCGAGTTGCTCGCGCGGGATGGTCAGCGGGCAGAGCACCTTGACCACCTCGTCGTGCGCGCCCGACGTCTCGATGATGAGGCCCTCCTCGAAGCAGGCGCGGCACACCTTGCCCGCGACCTCGCCGTCGCCGGCGTCGATGCCGCGCATCATGCCGCGGCCCTTGGTCGAGAAGCCGTGCGCGCCGGCGATCTTCTCCAGGCGCGCGGCCAGATGGTCGCCCTTGGCCTGCACCTCCTTCTGGAAGGCGTCGTCGCTCCAGAACTTCTCGATGGCGACGCGCGCGGTGACGAAGGCATGGTTGTTGCCGCGGAAGGTGCCGTTGTGTTCGGCCGGACCGAAGATGTCGTGCTCCGGCTTGATCATCACCATGGCGAACGGCAGACCCATGCCGGACAGCGACTTCGCCAGCGTCACGATGTCGGGCGAGATGCCCATCTCCTCGAAGGAGAAGAAGGTGCCCGTGCGGCCGCAGCCGGCCTGGATGTCGTCGACGATGAACAGCGCGCCGTGCTTTCTGGCGATCGCCTCCAGCTTGCGCATCCATTCGGCGGACGCGACGTTGAGGCCGCCTTCGCCCTGCACCGGCTCGACCAGGATCGCCGCCGGCTTGTCGAAGCCGCTCGACGGATCGTCCAGCATCTGCGCCAGCATGTCGGCGGCGTCGATGCCGTCGCCGAAATAGCCGTCGTAGGGCGCCCGGTCGACGCCCGCCAGCTCCGAGGACGCGCCGCCGCGATGATAGCTGTTGGCGGTCGAGGCGAGCGCCCCCATGGTCACGCCATGGAAACCGTGGGTGAAGGCCACTGTCTTGTGGCGGCCGGTGACCTTGCGGGCGAGTTTCAGCGCCGCCTCGACGGCGTTCGCGCCCGTGGGGCCCGTGAACATCAGCCGGTAGTCCATGCCGCGCGGCTTCAGGATCTTCTCCTCGAACGTGGCGAGGAAGCGCTCCTTGGCGTCGGTGTGCATGTCGAGGCCGTGGGCGATGCCGCCGTCGGTGATGTAGTCGACGAGCGCCGCGCGCATGTCGGGGTCGTTGTGGCCGTAGTTCAGCGAGGAGCAACCGGCCAGGAAGTCGATGTGGGCGCGGCCGTCCACGTCGAAGATCGTCGCGTTCTCGGCGCGGCCGAACTTCCGGGGAAAGCTGCGGCAATAGCTGCGCACCTGCGATTCGACGCGGTCGAACGTGGCGGTGTCGGCAGCCTTGGACGGATGGAGCGGGGTCGTGGACATGAAATGCCTCGATTCAGTGTCGGATGAGAAGACGTTGATCTGAGAACGCACCGGTCCGGGGGGCGGTTCCGCGATGGCCCCTCCGGCAGGAAGAAGCCGAAGGGGCGGTGCGATGACGCGGGGCGAAACCCTCAGGCGGCGCGGACGATCTCGAGCGGCTTCGGAAGCTCGAACGGGCCGATGGTCACCAGATGCTCGGTGGCGTGCGCGCCGTCGAAATGGTCGTCGCGCGTGAAATGCGGACGACGCGTCAGCACGGTGCCCAGCGATTCCGCGACCGATCCGAACAGTGCCCAAGACGCCTGGTTGTCGGCGGTGATCGTGCTGCGGATGCGCCGCACGTCGGCGCAGGCACGACGGTGCAGGAGCGAGCGGATCATCCGCTTCGCAAGGCCGCGGCCGCGCGCCTTCTCCGAGACGCAGACCTGCCAGATGAACAGCACGTCCGGTTCCTGCGGGGGAATGTAGCCGGACACCCAGCCGACGATTTCGCCATCCAGCTCGGCGACGGCGCAGGTGTCGGCGAAGTGCGTGCACTGCAAGAGGTTGCAGTACATGGAGTTG
Organism: Alphaproteobacteria bacterium; assembly: GCA_033844555.1. GTDB lineage: Bacteria > Pseudomonadota > Alphaproteobacteria > Futianiales > Futianiaceae > Futiania. The sequence goes on from JAJLJT010000357.1 coordinate 4,735, forward strand.
TCGTCGAGCGTGCTCTCCTTCACGAGGGCCCAGATCTGCGCGCCATCGCCCTCTTCCGGCATACGAAAGATGATGTCGTCCGCCGGCTTGGCGGCGGTGCTCGTCTGGATCTGTGTGAGGTGCATGAGCAAGGTCCCGGCGTTGTTTTTGATGTGCCGTTATTTAGTCATGCCAAACTAAATGTCAAGCCGGTTTTGGTCGATTCCGGATGGCCAGATTTCCGGTTAAGTTGTTGTAAAAACGTCATCAAGGCGAGACTCTCCAACCCTTTTGGGCCTGGGCGTTGATTTTTCCTGCTGACAAATTTTCTGGAACGATCCGTCGAGAATGCTTATTTAGTTTGCATGACAAAAATGATGCAACCCTTGCGGCTCGATGCCGGATCGCTAGGATCGGCGGCGCTTGCGACTGCCGGAACTGGCGAGGAGACGACGGGCGTGGAGGACAGGACACGGGCCGCGCTGACGGCCATGCGGCGCATCCTGCGCATGACGGAATCCAATGCGAAGGCCTTGCAACAGCAAACCGGTCTCAGCACGTCGCAGCTTGTCCTCCTGCAGCTTCTCGACGAACGCGGCGAACAGACCGCCGGCGAACTCGCCACCGGCATGGGCATCACCCAGGCGACCCTGACGGCGCTCATCCACAAGCTGGAGGGCCGGGCCCTCATCGTGCGCAAGAAGGGCGAGACGGACCGCCGCCAGGTCTGGATCTCCCTGACGGGTGCCGGGCGCGCTATCCTCCAGGCCGCGCCCGACGGTGCGCACGAGAAGTTCATCGAGCGGTTCGAGGACCT
>JAJLJT010000358.1:0-12046 GCA_033844555.1 Alphaproteobacteria bacterium
ATCGGCGCATCCATCGTGCGCGCGCTCGCGGTGCGGGGCGTGCCGGTCTGCATCAATCACCGCGACAGCGCGGCCGATGCCGAGCGGCTCCGGATCGAGGCGGAGGCGCTGGGCGTCGAGGCCTCCGTCGTCCAGGCGGACATGGGACGCGAGGAAGACATCGTCGCCCTGTTCGAGGAGGCGCAGCAGCGGCACGGGCGGCTCTGGGGCCTCGTCAACAACGCGGGCTTCGTCGGCCAGGCGGGCCGCCGCGTCGACGAGGCGGACGCGGCGGTGCTGGAGGCCTCCTTCCGGATCAACGCGGTGGGGCCGATCCTCTGCACCCGCGAGATGCTGCGCCGCATCTCCACCCGGCATGGCGGACAGGGGGGACGGATCGTCAACATCTCCTCGATCGCCAAGCGCACGGGCAGCCCGAACGACTGGGTGGACTATGCCGCGTCGAAGGGCGCGCTCGACACCTTCACGCTGGGCGTGGCGCGCGAGGTGGCGACCGAGGGCGTGCAGGTGAACGGCGTGGCCCCCGGTCTCGTCGCCACCGAAATCCATGCCCGCGCTGGCGCGCCCGACCGGATCGAGCGGATGTCGGCCGCGGTGCCGATGAAGCGCGCGGGCACGCCCGAGGATATCGCCGCGGTCGCCGTCTGGCTGCTGCTCGACGCGCCCGACTATGTGCACGGCACGACCATCGACGTGGCCGGCGGGGTCTAGGGGCAGAAGGGGGAGAGAGCCGCATGAGGGCACTCGCGGAACGCATCCACGCCGTCCTGTCCGGCATCAACACCGGCTTCATCATGCTGTCGGGCTGGGGCATCCTGCTGATCACGGTGCTGACCACCTACAGCGTGACCATGCGCTATGTGTTCAACGCGCCGGATATCTGGACCTATCCGCTGTCGGCCTACATCCTGTGCTTCGTGGTGTTCGCGTCGCTCGCGCACACCCACCAGGACGGGGTGCACGTGCGCGTCGACTATGTCCTGCAGATCCTGCCGCGGCCGCTCGCCATCCTGCTCAGGATCGTGGGCGACGTCGCGTCCTCGGTCTTCCTGGCGCTCTTCGCCTGGTACATGTGGAAGCTGCTCAACGAGACGATCGCGCGCAACCGCGTGGACGAGACGACGCTGGGCCTGCCGCTGGTCTTCATCCAGTGGGTGCTTCCGCTCGGGGCCGGATTGCTGCTGCTCACGCATCTGGCGCTTGCCTTCCGGGCGGCCGCGACCGGGCGCTACGGCCGGGAGGAGCCGGGCGCGCCGCACTAGGCCCGCAGGGGGGTCCGGCGGCAGTCGCCCATCGGGCGAGTTGACGCGGCGGGCAGAACGGGTGCAACTGCGCCGGGGAGGCCGGGCCGCGAGGGGCGCGCCGGGCGCGTGGGGACAGTCCGAGAGGTCATGCGATGAAAGCCAAGACGGCAGCCAGCCCGGTCAAGACGGCCGCGCGCACGCTCGACATTTTCGAGGTCTTCCGCACCGCGGGCGAGCCGCTGTCCCTGACCGAGCTGTCCGAGCGGATCAATTCCCCGGTCAGCAGCTGCCATGCCCTGGTGAAGACGCTGCAGGCGCGCGGCTATATCTACACGCTGGACCAGCGCCGGCACATCTATCCGACCAAGCGCCTGCTGGAGGTTGCAACCGACATCGCCCGGCGGGACCCGCTGGTGCGCAAGATCACGCCGCTGATGACCGCCTTGCGCGACGAGACCGGCGAGACGGTCATCATGGGCAAACGGCAGGGCGACGCGATCATCTATCTCGACGTGATCGAGGGGACCCACACGATCCGCTACACGGCGCATCCGGGCGAGACCAAGCCGCTGCATTCCAGTTCCATCGGCAAGGCGATGCTCAGCCTGCTGCCGGATGCGGACATGGAGCGCCTGCTCGGCAAGCGGCTGTCGGCGCCGACGCCCAATACGCTGACCGACCTCGCGCTGCTGAAGGCGGACATTGCGGAGGGGCGCGCGCGCGGCTGCTTCATCACGCGCGGCGAGAACGTCGCCGACGTCATGGCGCTGGCCATCGTGCGCAGGATCGCGGGCGAGACGCTGGGCTTCGCGCTGGCCGGCCCGATCGCGCGGGTGGAGCAGAACTACGACCGCTATCTTTCGCGCGTCATGGCATTCGGCGCGGACCTCGCGGCGCTCGACGAGACGCTGTCGCGCGTGCGCTGAGGGGCCGGTGCGCCGCACGGAAAAGGCCCGGCGCGGGTGGTCCGCGCCGGGCCTTGCCGTTCACGGGCGGATGTGCCCGATCAGTTGGCGTAGTAGTCGTACTGGCCGCTCTTCCACTCGTACATGACGTAGCCGGGCAGGGTGACGTCGCCCTTGTCGTCGAAGTTGAGCGAGCCCAGCACCGTGGTGAAGGTGCCTTCGTCGAGCGCCTTCACGACCGGGTCGAAGTCCGTCGACTTCGCAGCCGTCGCGGCCTGCGCCCATGCCTGGATCGCGGCATAGGTGTAGAGCGCGTAGCCTTCGGCGGTCTTGCCGGCGGCCAGCAGCGCATCCACGACCGGCTTGGCGTCCGCGCTCTTGCGCGGGTCGGGGGAGAAGGTCATCAGCGTGCCTTCGCCGGCCGCGCCGGTGATCGCCCAGTACTCGTCGGTCACGAGCGCGTCGCCCGAGACGAGCACGGTGTTCATGCCCTGCTCGGTCATCTGGCGCCTCATCAGGCCGGCTTCCGTGTGGTAGCCGCCGACATAGAGCACGTCGATGCCCTGCTGCTTCAGCTTGGAGACCAGCGCGGTGTAGTCCTTCTCGCCGGCGGAGTAGGATTCAACGAGCGCCGGCGTGCCGCCCGCCTTCTCGTAGGCCGCCTGGGTGGCGTCGGCGAGGCCCTTGCCATAGGCCGTCTTGTCGTTCACGAAGGCGATCTTCTTGCCCGCGAACTTGTCCATGAGGAACTTGCCGGCGACGTCGCCCTGCTGGTCGTCGCGGCCGCACACGCGGAACACGCCCGGCCCGGGGCGGTTGTCGGTGAACGCCGGGTTGGTCGAGGCCGGCGAGATCTGGACGATGCCTTCCTCGTTGTAGACCTGCGACGCCGGAATCGACGAGCCGGAGCAGAAGTGACCGGCCACGAAGACCACGCCCTCGCCCGCGAACTGGTTGGCGACCGCAACCGCCTGCTTCGGGTCGCAGGCGTCGTCGCCGACCACCAGCTTCAGCATCTCGCCGTTGACGCCGCCCGCCTTGTTGATGTCGGCGACCGCCTGCTCGGCACCGGCGCGCATCTGCTCGCCGAACGAGGCGTACTGGCCCGTCATCGGGCCGGCCGTGGCGATGACGATCTCGGCCCATGCCGCGCCCGTCATCAGAAGGCTGAGGGCCGCCCCAGCCATGAGTGCCTTTTTCATCCGTGTCTCCCTTTCAACACCAAAGTCTGGCATGGCGATTCCGGCGTTCTTGGCTTTTTTCTGGCGTCTTCTGCATCCGGTGCCAGCCCGAAATCCCGCCCTGCTTGAGCGGTATCAAATCCCACTTCTCCTTGGAAATAAAGCCCCTGCACGGAGCGGCGCGCGCCGTCAGGACTTGCGCGACCAGCCGAGCGGCCCGGCGCGGCGGTAGGCGAAGGAGTATTGCCGCGACATCTGGCCGGCCCGCGTGATCCGTTTGCCCAGGAAACCGATCGCCAGCAGCACCGCCAGGTCGACGACGTAATAGTGGAGCGACAGCAGCGTGCCGGAGAACAGCGCGAAATGGATGAAGCGCGTCGCCGCCGCCAGCAGCACCATGTAGATCACGAGCTGCGCGCTGTGCGTCCACGACAGCGCCACCGCGCGCCCGGTCAGATAGGCCGCGCCGCCCGCCAGGATGACGGTGACGAAGAGAAATTCCGCGAAGCTCACTTCCCAGAGCAGTGCGTTGTCGTGCTCGATCATCGTCCCGCCTCCTAGTGACGCCCGCCTTCGAGATAGGCGGCGCGAACCTCCTCCCGCTTCAGAAGCTCCGCGCCCGTGCCGCTCATGGTGATGCTGCCATTGACCATCACATAGCCGCGGTGGGCGAGCTTGAGCGCATGGAAGGCGTTCTGCTCCACGAGGAACACGGTCAGCCCCTCGTTCTCGTTCAGCTCCCGGATCGCCTCGAAGATCTGCTTCACGATCAGCGGCGCGAGGCCCAGCGACGGCTCGTCCAGCAGCAGCAGCTTCGGCCGGCTCATCAGGGCGCGGGCGATGGCGAGCATCTGCTGTTCCCCGCCCGAGAGCGTCCCGCCGCGCTGGCCGATCCGCTCCTTCAGGCGGGGGAACAGTTCGAACACGCGGGCGAGATCCTCGTCGAACGTGCTGCCGTCCAGCAGCGACGCCCCCATCTGCAGGTTCTCCATCACGGTCATGCGCGGGAAGATCCGCCGGCCTTCCGGCGATTGGGCGATGCCGCGCCGCATGATCTCGTGCGTGGGCACGCCCGTGATGTCCATGCCGTCGTAGACGATCTGGCCGGTACGCGCCTTCGGGTCGCCGCAGATCGTCATCATCAGCGTCGACTTGCCCGCGCCGTTCGCGCCGATCATGGTCACGATCTCGCCCCGGTGGACGTCGAGGTCCACGCCGCGCAGCGCGATGATGTTGCCGTAATAGGTTTCCACGCCGCGGATGCTGAGAAGAGGCTCGCTCATGCGCCCGGCCCCTTTCCGCTGTCGCCGTCATGCCCGGCCTGGTGTTCGGCGATGTGGTGGATGTCTTCCTGCACCTCGGGCACGTCGATCTCGTCCTCGTCCTCCACGCCGAGATAGGCGGCGATCACCTTCGGGTCGTTGCGCACCTCTTCCGCCGTGCCGTCGGAGATCTTCACGCCATAGTCGAGCACGACGACATGGTCGGAAATCTCCATCACCACGCTCATGTCGTGCTCGATCAGCAGGACCGAGGTGTCGTGCTCGTCCCGGATCAGGCGCAGCAAGGCGTTCAGTTCCGCCGATTCGCGCGGGTTGAGACCCGCCGCCGGTTCGTCCAGGCAGAGAAGCTGCGGGTCGGTGCACATGGCGCGCGCGATCTCCAGCCGCCGCTGCGCGCCGTAGGGCAGGCTGGCCGCCGCCACGTCGGCCCGGTCGATCAGGCGCACCTGCTCCAGCCAGTGGACCGCCTTGTCGATCGAGGCGGCCTCGGCCTTGCGGAAACCCGGCAGCCCCAGGATGCCGCCGATCGTGTAGCCCGAGGCGACCATCAGATGGTTGTGCTGCGCGACGAGCAGGTTTTCCAGCACCGTCATGCCGCCGAACAGCCGGATGTTCTGGAAGGTGCGGGCGACCTTCGCCTTGTGCGAGATCTCGTGGTCGGGCATCCGCTCCAGCAGGTAGACCGCGCCCGCGCCCTCCTGCCGCCAGCGCAGCCCGCTCGCGGTCACCGCCTGCACCGCCTCGTCCTGACGGCCGGGGCCGTGGCGCATGACGATCCGCCCCTCGGTCGGCTTGTAGAAGCCGGTCACGCAATTGAAGACGGTCGTCTTGCCCGCGCCGTTCGGGCCGATGAGCGCGGTGATGTCGCCGCGCCCCACGTTGAAGGACAGATCGCCCACCGCGACCAGGCCGCCGAAGCGCATGGTCAGATGCTCGACGCTCAGGATCGGGTCGGCGTCCCACCCGGCCGCGCCGGCGCCCGCCGGCATCGTCTCGTTTCCTGCCGCTGCCATCAGTGCCCCTCGCCCTGCGCCACCATGTCGGCGCTGATCTTCTTCTTCTCCTTGTAGACGACCGACGGCTCCCGCGTGGAGACGAGGCCGCGCGGCTTCCACACCATGATGACGACCATGGCCAGGCCGAAGATCAGCATCCGGTACTGCACGGGATCGAAGCCCGGCCCGAAGATGGCGGTCATGAACTCCAGGTTCCGCAGCAGCTCGATCCCGCCGATCATCGCGATCGAGGCGATCACCACGCCCATCTGCGAGCCGAGACCGCCCAGCACCACGATCGCGAGGATGATCGCGGATTCGAGGAAGGTGAAGCTCTCCGGCGAGATGAAGCCCTGCCGCGTGGCGAAGAAGGAGCCCGCGAAACCGCCGAACATCGCGCCGATGGAGAAGGCCGTGAGCTTCGCATTGCGCGTGTTGATGCCGAGCGAGCGGCACGCGATCTCGTCCTCGCGCAGCGCCTCCCACGCGCGGCCGACCGGCAGGCGGCGCAGGCGCATGGTGACGACGTTGGTGATCAGCGCGAGCAGGAGGATGATGTAGTAGAGATACACGAAGCGGTGAATCGGGTCGTAGCCGAAGCCGAAGAACGCACCCACGCTGTTTTCGCCCCGCCCGACCTCGAGCCCGAAGAAGGTCGGCTTCGGAATGCCAGAGATGCCGTCGGGGCCGTTGGTGAACTCGTACCAGTTCAGCAGCACGACCCGGATGATCTCGCCGAACGCCAGCGTGACGATGGCCAGATAGTCGCCCCGCAGCCGCAGCACCGGGAAGCCCAGAACCAGGCCCCAGATCGCCGCCAGCACGCCCGCCAGCGGCAGCGCCGTCCAGAAGCCGAAGTCGAAATAATAGGCGAGCAGCGCGAAGGAATAGGCGCCCACCGCGTAGAACGCGACGTAGCCGAGGTCGAGAAGGCCCGCGAGCCCCACCACCACGTTCAGGCCCCAGCCCAGCATGATGTAGGTGAGGATCAGGATGGCGAGGTCGATGAACTGCCTGTCCTTCTGCGGAAACAGCGCCATGAAGAAGAACGGCAGGATCAGCGCAAAGACGAGCAGCGCGCGCTTGAGCCAGCGTCCGATCTCCGCCAGCACCTCGCCCGTGCTTTCCTTCTTCGCCTTCGGCGCGGGCTTAGGGGCGCGCTTGAACACGAAGAGGTTGAGCGCGAGCCTGCCCCCGAACACCACCAGGATCGACACGATCCAGGCGCCCCAGCGGGTCGTGATCTCGAGCCCGCCCGGCTCGATGTCCGTCCGGATCCCGATGAAGAAGACGCCCAGCACGCCGACGAGAAAGGCGGCGATGGCGGCGTCCTTCAGCGAGGCGGCCAGCGTGCCCGGCCCGGCGTCCTGCGGCACCAGCCGCTGGCGGCCGCGCTTTTCGCGCTCGATCTGCTCGCCGACGGGCGTGAACTCGTCGGCCGATTCCTGCGTCCCGATGGAGGCCATCAGACCTTCTCCACTTCCGGCTTGCCGAGCAGACCCGAGGGCAGGAAGATCAGCACGATGGCAAGGATCGAGAAGGCGGCCACGTCCTTGTATTCAATCGTGAAATAGGCCGACCAGAACACCTCGATCAGGCCGATCAGCAGGCCGCCCAGCATGGCGCCCGGCAGCGAGCCGATGCCGCCGAGGACGGCCGCGGTGAACGCCTTCACGCCGGCGAGGAAGCCGATGTAGAAGTCGATCACGCCATAGAGCAGCAGGAACATCAGGCCCGCGACCGAGGCGAGGCCCGCCCCCATCACGAAGGTCAGCGAGATCGTGCGGTCGACGTTCACGCCCAGCAGCGCGGCCATCCTGCGGTCCTGCTCGCACGCACGCTGCGCGCGTCCGAGAGAGGTCTTGGAGATCAGCAGCGTGAAGCCCGCCATCAGCACCAGCGTGGACACGATGATGATGATCTGCATGTAGGAGAGCTGCACGACCATGTGGCCGCTGTCCATCAGCGTGAAACCGCCCGGGATCTGCGGCGGCAGCGGCTTCACCCGCGCGCCCTGCGTCACCTGGACGAAGTTCTGCAGAACGATCGACATGCCGATGGCGGTGATCAGCGGGGCGAGCCGGAACGACCCGCGCAACGGCCGGTAGGCCAGCCGCTCCACCGTCCAGCCCCAGGCCGAGGTGAAGATCATCGACACCACGAGAACGAGCAGAAGCACGATGGGCAGGAAGGTCACGCCCGCGACCGTCGTCAGGATCAGGAACACCGCCAGCGCGATGAAGGCCCCGATCATGAAGATGTCGCCATGGGCGAAGTTGATCATGCCGATGATGCCGTACACCATCGTGTAGCCGATGGCGATCAGCCCGTAGATCGAGCCGAGCGTCAGCCCGTTGATGAGCTGCTGAACGAAATATTCCATGCGATGCCCGTCCCCCTGGAGTGACGCCCCTCTGGCACGCCTCTGACCCTTGCGCGTGTTCCGTCTTCCCGCGTATCGCGCGACTCGGGATTTAAGCGCAAAGCGCGGACCATGTCCCCGAAAAATTTGCGCAAAATGACTCCTGGGCCGGCCGGGTACCGTCCGGCGCGCAAGCCAGCGATGCAACCGTTTCCTCTCCGCCTCGCCTCCGGAATGGGGTAGCCAATGCCAAGGACGTTTTGCCGGATGGAGACTGGCGTGTCGGAGGGACGGAGCGGCGAAGGGGGCGGACCGGCAGCAGCGCGGCGCGGGCGGTTCGACCGCGGCATCCTTGTCTATGCCCTGCTCGCGCTGGGCGCGGGGATCGCCTGCCTGGCGCTGAAGGGACCGGCGGAGACGATGGTGGCGATGGCCGACAGTCTCGGCCTGCTTGTCTCGATCGTTCCCCTGGTCATCGGCGGCGTGCTGATGGCGGGCTATGCCCAGCACCTGATGAACCGCGAGAAGACGAGCCGGTGGCTCGGCGGCGCCTCGAGCCTGCGCGGCCTGACCGTCGCGACGGTCGCGGGCGCGCTGACGCCGGGCGGGCCGTTCGCATCCTTCGCACTGGTGCTGGTGCTGCACCGGGCGGGGGTCGGGCTTCCGCTGCTCGTCACCTATCTGACCTCCTGGTCGGTCCTGGGCGCGGCCCGCGTCATCGTGTGGGAGATCCCGCTGCTCGGCTGGGACTTCACGGCGCTGCGCCTGCTCGTCTCGCTGCCGCTGCCGTTCGCGGCGGGGCTTGTCACGGCCGCGATGCAGCGCAAGTTCGCCGGCTACCGCTTCGCCGAGGCGGGGGAACGCTGATGCTGGGCGCGTTGCTGTTCATCTATGGCCTGCTCGGCGCGGTGGCCCTCCATGCCCACATGCGGCGCGGCCCCGCGGTCCATGCCGAGGCGGCGGGTACGGCGCTCGCACAACTGAAGCCGCTGGCGTTGCGGATGCCGCTGGCCATGCTGCTCGCGGGCTTCCTGTCGCATCTCGTCCCGCCCGAGATGATCGTCGGCAGCGTCGGCGCGGAGGCGGGCTTGCGCGGCATTCTCGCCGCCGCCCTCGTCGGCATGCTGATGCCGGGCGGGCCGATGGTGACCTTTCCGGTGGTCATCGTGCTGTTCCGCAACGATGCGGGCGCGGCCCAGATGGTGGCGCTGCTCACCTCCTGGGCGGTGCTGGCGGGGCACCGCGTGCTGGCGTTCGAGGCGCCGCTGCTCGGCTGGCGTTTCGTCGCCCTGCGGCTCGTGCCCAGCCTGCCGCTGCCGGTGATCGCGGGACTTCTGGCGCAGGCGGTGCTCGACGCGCGCCTCGGCTGAAGCGGCTATTGCGTGCTGGCAAACCGGCTCGCGCGCACGACGGCGATGGCGACGAGGGGGGCGAGCAGGCCGATCAGCGCCACGACGATCAGCAGCCAGCCGAGTTCGCTGTAGTCCGCCGGCACCTCCAGCGCGCCGGTCGTGCGGTCGCGCACCTCCCGGGTAACCACGAAGATCTCGTTGAGATAGCGGGTCAGCAGCGCGCTCGCCGACAGCGCGAGATTGGTGAAGGACGCCATGACCGCGAAGAAGGTGGCCTTCAGGTGCTCCGGCGCGTTGCGCGCGATCCAGGCGAGCATCGGGATCATCGCCACCTGACCGAGGGGAGATTCCAGCGCCGTGTCGATCAGCGCGATGAAGTGCGCGTCCACGACGCCGCCGGTCCACGCCGCCGTCCACTCCTGCACGCCGTAGTAGAGCCCGATGTTCGGCAGCGACAGCACGCCCGCCGCCACGGTCAGCAACGCGACGATCCAGGCGATCGACCGCTCCGCCATCAGCGGCCGCAGCACGACGAGGCCGATCAGCGCCAGCACCGACGTGATGAGCGACAGGACCGAGAGGAACTGCTGGTCGAAGCCCAGCACGTCGATCTCGAACCAGGTCTGACCGGGGCCGGGCAGGGGCATGGCGCGGAAGACGAAGATGACGATGGCGGTTCCGACGAGCGGCGCGCGCAAGGCCGGCTCAAGCTCGAGCAGCAGCCGGTGGATCAGGAAGAGCACGATGGCCATGGAGCCCGCGAAGATGATCTCCTGCGCGTGCGGCACCTCGCCCACGCCCATTGCAAGCGTGAAGGCCACGAAGACGGCGCTGCCGCCGAGGATCCACCAGTTGGGTTTCGCCGCCTCCTCCGGCGCGAAGAGCGCGGCCTCGATGCGGGTCTCGTCCACCCCTTGCGCCCGCAGTGCCCGCGCCCGGCGCCGCAGCGACAGCGCGCCGAGCGTGACGCCCGCGATCGAGATGACCGGGATGGCCAGCGCCATCAGGTAGATGTCGGCATAGATCGCGGCCTTTTCCGCCTCCGCCATCTCCGCGACGCCCTGGAAGAGCGTGATGTTCACGGCGGCGACCGCGACCGTCCCGGAGATGATGGCGAAGCGGCCGAGCGTCTGCATGGTCGTGTGCATCGCCTTGACCTGGGCCTCGGAGAAGCGGTTCCCGGCCGCGTCGAGCACCGGGACCGCCTCCACGGTCATGGCGTCGGCCACCACGTCCTGCAGCACATAGCCCGTGGGCGCGAGAAGGGCGGCGATCACGTACCAGGCCTCCGCCGGCATGATCGCCGTCATGGGCGCGGTGTAGGCGATCAGCGCGTACATGACGAGGACGCTCGCGGCGATCAGCGCCGCCCCCGCCCAGACCAGCAGCGCCTTCCACCGCCACACGAGGTCGACGAGATGGCCGAGCTGCATCTTCAGCGCCCAGGGGATGCCCGCCCAGAAGCTCAAGCCCGCGAGGAACGCCGCGGAAAAGCCCAGATAGTCCTTCACGAAGAAGGTGCCGACGATCGCCGTCAGGCCGGAAACGCCGGCGGCCAGGTAGACCATCAGCGGCGGCAGGTACGACCAGCGCATCTGGCGGGCGAGGTCGACGAAGGTCACGTCGACCCACGCGGCCAGACCCCGCGCCGCCGCTTTCAGAACCTCGCCCATGCACGTCTCCGCCCGCGCCGCGACATGGGCGCCATGGTCGCGCGTCCGGGCGCGGACGGGAAGGGGGCTTTGCCCTGCGGCGGGGCTAGATCGCCGCCCAGCCGTCGATCACCGGCTGACCGTCCTGGTTCTTCACCCAGACGCGGTAGCGCCCGGGCGTCTCCGGATCGGGCTCGCCGCCCGCCGTCACCGTGTCGCCGATGCGCACGGGGCGCGTGAAGCGGATCTCGACCTCCGCGCCCGCGGTCTTCGCGTCGCCGAACGTCTGCGCCAGAGACTGCCAGATCAGGGCGAGCGACATGGTCCCGTGCGCGATCACGCCGCCCATGGGCGTCGTCGCGGCGAAGGCCGGGTCCACGTGCAGCGGGTTGAAGTCGTCGGTGACCTCGGCATAGAGGTTGATCTTGCCGGCATCGACGGTCAGGGACACGGGGGTCAGGCTGTCGGCCATGGCGGTCATCTCCTCACGCGGCCCAGATCAGGGTCATGCGGCCCTCGAACAGGATGTTGCCGTCGGCGTCGCGGCTTTCGCTCGCCAGGTGCACCCAGCGGCGCTCCTTGCGCATCTCCTTGCCCTTGCAGGTGATGCGGGTCGTCACCGCCTCGCCGAGGCGCGGGCGGCGGTGCATCTTGACCCGCTGGCCCGCGTGGACGTTTCCGGGCGGGCGCGGGGCCACCACGGCCATGTAGGCCCGCATGATCATGGTCATCACCATGCCATGGGGCATGTGCGTCGCGTGGCGCGCGTCCGCCGGAAAGAGCTTGAGCCACGGGTCGAGGACGGCCGCGTCGAGCACCACCGTCTCCTCGCCCATCACGGCGCCGGGTTGGAAGCGGTCGAAGGTCATCACGTCCGCGTTGCCGGTGGCGCCGCTCATTGTCCCTCCTTCCTGAGCCGGTCCCAGTCGAAGGGCAGGGGCTCCTTGCCGAGGAAGCGGCGCACCGCCTCGCGGTGATAGTCGCTGGAGATGCACACGGCCTGCCCGAACGCCTCCATCTCCGACAGCGCGTGCTGGTCGAGGTTGAAGGACTGGTTGAGGATGCCCTTGGC
>JAJLJT010000359.1:0-22493 GCA_033844555.1 Alphaproteobacteria bacterium
TTCGCCGCGCCCGGCACGGCGGACCTGACCGCCTCGGTCGATTTCGCAGCGCTGGCGGAGGCTGCCCGCGCCGCCGGGGCCGCCGCCTTCGGGCCCGTGACGCAGCGCGATCTGCTGCTGGCGCTGGGGGCGGAGGCGCGCACCGCCGCGCTCTGCACGCGCGCCACGCCCGCACAGGCGGATAAACTGCGCAGCGGCCTTGCCCGCCTTACCGATGCCATGGACATGGGCGAGGCGTTCAAGGCCCTCGCCATCCTGCCGCCCGGCCACCCCGTTCCTCCCGGTTTCGGAGATCCCGCATGACCGCCCCCGCCCCCTCGCGCCCCACGCCCCGCACCGCCAGCGCACTGTCGGGGCTTCCCGGCATCCGCCACGGCTTCTTCACCCGCGCGGGCGGCGTGTCCCAGGGGCTCTACGCGGGTCTCAACTGCGGCTTCGGCTCGAACGACGACGCGGGCGCCGTCGCCGAGAACCGCGCCCGCGTCGCAGCCGCCATGGGCGTTGCGCCCGGCCGTCTGCTGACGGTCTACCAGGTGCACGGCGCGGACGTCGCGACCGTCACGGCCCCCTGGGCACGCGAGGATGCGCCCCGCGCCGACGCCGCCGTCACCGCGAGCCCCGGCATCGCGCTCGGCATCCTGACCGCCGACTGCGTCCCCGTGCTGTTCGCCGACCCGCAAGCCCGCGTGATCGGCGCGGCGCACGCGGGCTGGCGCGGCGCGAAGGCCGGCGTGCTGGGGGCGACGGTCGAGGCGATGTCCGCGCTCGGCGCCGACCCTGCCCGTATCCACGCCGCGGTCGGCCCCGCGATTTCCGGCCCGGCCTACGAGGTGGGCGCAGAGGTGCGCGACGCCTTCACCGGCGACGCGGTGGGCGCTGCCCGCTTCTTCCGCCCGTCGGCGCGCGAGGGGCATTTCCTCTTCGACCTGCCGGAGCTTGTCCTCTGGCAGTTGGAGGCGCTGGGCCTTCCCCGCGTCGACCGCCTGACCGATTGCACCTATGGCGAGGAGGCGCTCTTCTACAGCTACCGCCGCGCGACGCACCGGGGCGAGCCCGATTACGGCCGCCAGGTTTCCGCCATCGCGCTCGCCTGAGCGGACCGTCAACAAGCCCCCGCCAAGGGGGCCGGCAGGGAGAGAGACGCGCCATGGCACTGCACTTCAGCCGGGAGGAGTTCGCCGCCCGCCTCGACCGCACGCTGGCGGCGATGGAGGACAAGGGTCTCGACGCCCTGCTCGCCTTCGCGCCGGAGACGCATTACTGGCTGACCGGCTTCGACACCTTCGGCTATTGCTTCTTCCAGTGCCTCGTGGTGCGCGCCGACGGTCAGATGACGCTCCTGACCCGCTCCGCCGACCTGCGGCAGGCGCAGCAGACCTCGCTCATTTCCGACATCCGCATCTGGGAGGACCGGGACGGCGCCAACCCGGCGGAGGACCTCGCCGACCTTCTGGTCTCGCTCGGCCTTCTCGGCAAGCGCGTGGGCGTGGAGATCGACACCCACGGCCTCACCCACCGCAACGGCAAGCGGCTGGAGGCCGCCCTCGAGGGCCGCTTCGACATGCTCGACGCCTCGCTCCTCGTCCCGCCCCTGCGCCTCGTGAAGAGCGCGGCCGAGATCGCCTGCGTGACCCGCGCCGCGGAGCTTGCCGACGACGCCTTCGACGCCGCGCTCGGCGTGATCGGCCCCGGCGCGGACGAGGGCCATGTGCTCGCCGCCATGCAGGGCGCGGTGTTCGCGGGCGGCGGCGACTATCCCGGCAACCCGTTCATCGTCGGCTCGGGCCGCGACGCGCTGCTGTGCCGCTACAAGTCCGGCCGGCGCGTGCTGGAGCCGCAGGACCAGATCACGCTCGAATGGGCGGGCGTGCATCGCCAGTATCACGCCGCCATGATGTGGACCGTGCCCGTGGGCCGGGCGAGCGACCGCCACAAGCGCCTGTTCGAGGTCTCGCGCGACGCGCTCATGGCGTGCGAGGGCGCGCTCGCGCCCGGCAACACCATGGGCGACGTGTTCGCAGCCCATGCGGAAACCTTCGACCGCGCCGGCCTGTCGCAGCACCGGCTCAACGCCTGCGGCTATGCGATGGGCGCGCGCTATGCGCCCTCGTGGATGGATTATCCCATGTTCTACCGGGACAACCCGGCGATCCTCGCACCGGACATGACCTTCTTCCTGCACATGATCTGCATGGACAGCGAAAGCGGCACGGCCATGACGCTCGGGCGCTCCTACCGGGTGACGCAAGCGGGCAACACCTGCCTCAGCAGACGCCCTCTCGAGCTGGTTGTGCGGTGAAAAATGCTTTTCCCTTAGGACCATGCGGGGCACACTTCGCGTGGGAGACAAGCGTCCGGTTGCGGAGGGGCGACGCACGATGAGGGGGTATTGCCGCCGCGCCGCGGCGCTTCTGGCCTGCGTGGCCGGGCTGCTGCTCGGCGTGCCCGCGCCCGCGGCGCTCGCCCAGCAGGCCGCGCCCGGCGACGGGGCCGCGTCCGATTCGTCCGCCGCGCTCACGCCCGTCGCGGCGGTTCCCTTCGTGGCCGCTGCGCCGCTCGCGATCCCGCCCGTGTCCGGCATGCCGCCGGAGCAGGGGGAGGCGCTGGCCGCCCGCCTGCGGGCGCAGGCCTCTGCCATGGGCCTGCGCATCGCCGACGGCGCATCCCCGGCGGGCGCGGACGGCTTCACGCTGGAAGGCACGGCGGCGGCTGCCCGCGGGACGGAGGAGGCGACGGTCCTCGTGCTCTGGGGGCTCTTTCGCAACGACGGCGCGCCGGTGGAGAGCTTCACGACCGAGCTTTCGCTGCCGGACGCACACGGCGCCGACGCCGAGGGCGGCGCGAACGTGGCCTGGGACGGCGTGACGGGCCGCGTTCTCGACGTGATCGCCCAGAACGTGGCGGAGGTGCTGGACGGCCTCGCCGTCGGCACGCGCCTTGCCGCGAACGCGCCCGTGCCGCGGCCCAATCCCGTGCGCGGCCAGGGCCCGGCGGTGGAGCTTTCCGCGCTCAAGGAGCAGACCGGCCCCGCGCCCATCCTGCTCGGCCCCGTGACCGGCGCGCCGGGCGACGGCAACATCAGCCTGCGCGAGGCGATGCAGGAAACGCTGAAGAAGCGCGGCATCCCCCTCGTCAGCGGCGAGGTGAAGCGCTGGTACGCCGTCTCCGCCCGCGTCGCCGCCCGCGATGCAGGGGGCGATTCCCAGTCCATCGAGATCGTCTGGAAGGTCGAGGATCCGCTGGGCCTCGAAGTGGGCGTCGTGCGGCAGGAGAACACGCTGCCCCGCTCCTCCATCGTGCCCGCGTGGGGCGACGTCGCGGGCTTCGCCGCCGATGCCGCCGCCGACGGCATCGTCTCGCTGCTCGAACAGGTGGGCGAGACCTACTGAGGCGCGCAGCCCCCATGCGGCGGGCGCAGGGCGGCGCGGCGCTGTCGCTTTACAGTGCCGGGGCGGATTGCTAAACCGCCCCCGTCGCCCACCGGCGGCGGGCTGCAACAGACGAAGGGTGCGCGCGGATGAAGCTTCTCGCAGGGAACAGCAACCGTCCGCTGGCGGAGGCGATCGCCGCCTACCTCAACATTCCGATGACCAGGGCCATCGTCCGGCGCTTCGCCGACATGGAGGTCTTCGTCGAGATCCAGGAAAACGTGCGCGGCGAGGACGTGTTCGTCGTGCAGTCCACCTCCTACCCCGCCAACGATCACCTGATGGAATTGCTGATCTGCATCGACGCGCTCAAGCGCGCCTCGGCCAAGCGGATCACCGCCGTCATCCCCTATTTCGGCTATGCCCGCCAGGACCGGAAACCCGGTCCGCGCACGCCGATCTCGGCCAAGCTGGTGGCCGACCTCATCACCCGGGCCGGGGCCACGCGGGTTCTGACGATGGACCTGCACGCGGGCCAGATCCAGGGCTTCTTCGACATTCCGACCGACAACCTCTTCGCCCAGCCGGTGATGGTCAACGACATCAAGGAGCGGATGTCGGGCGACGATCTCATGGTCGTCTCGCCGGACGTGGGCGGCGTGGTGCGCGCCCGCGCCATCGCCAAGCGTCTGGGCTGCCCGCTCGCCATCGTCGACAAGCGCCGCGACCGTCCGGGCGAGTCGGAGGTGATGAACATCATCGGCGAGGTGGCGGGCCGGCGCTGCATCCTCGTCGACGACATCGTCGATTCGGGCGGCACGCTCTGCAACGCCGCGCAGGCGCTGATCGACCAGGGCGCGACGGAGGTGTCGGCCTACATCACGCACGGCGTCCTTTCGGGCGGCGCGGTCGCGCGCATCACGGCATCCGCGCTGAAGGAGCTTGTGATCACCGACTCCATCCAGCCGACGGAGGCGGTGCGCGTCGCGCACAACATCCGCACCATCACCGTCGCCCCGCTGATCGGGGAGGCCGTGCGCCGCATCTCCGGCGACGAATCCGTGTCGGTCCTCTTCGACTGATCCTTTCCCCCTCGGCGCGGGCCTCGGCCCCCGGCTGTCAGGCATAGGCCGCGTCGAAGAACTCCACTTCCAGTTCCGTCATGCGGCGGAAGGCGCGCGCGGCCGCCTCCTGCTCCTCCGGCGTGGCGGCGTCGAGCGTGCGGTCCATCTCCGCGCGCAAGCCTTCGACGAAGCTCCGGAACGCCGGGACCGCGTGCAGGTCGATCCATTCCTGCGCCCAGGGCCGGCGCGGACGCGCCTCCGCCGCCTCCCGCACGCCCCAGGTCAGGTAGCACCACTCCGCGCACAGAAGACAGGCGAGACCCTGCGCATAGGACCGCTCCGCCGCCGCCAGCATCAGCCCGGCGAAGCCGCGCGTGACCTCGTGCACGGGCGTGCGCGCCGCCTCCGCGCGGTCGATTCCAAGCTGATCGAACGTGCGCAGGAAGAAGTCGTTTTCCTCCGATGTCAGCATGGCCGCGAACGCCGCGAAGCGGTGCTTGGCCGCCATGTCCGGCGCGCGCGCGATCAGGTGGCCCAGCACGCTCGCAAGGTCCGTCACGAACAGGTGGTCCTGCACGGCATAGCGGGCGAACACATCCGCGCTCAGCGTGTCGGCCCCAAGCTCCCGCGTGAAGCGGTGGCCGCAGGCGGCGTCCCAGTGCGGCTGGGCGAGCCGCACAAGCAGATCCGTGGGCCGCGCGCCCGGGTCTTCGGCCCGCGCCTCAGCGTAGCTCGATGGCGTACTCATCGACCGGCACCTCCTTCGTCACGATTCCGCGCGCCTTCAGGAACGCATGAAACGCGTCGTAGCGCCCCCGGTCCAGCGCCGCGGGCCTGAGCGCGAAGCGCGGCAGCGTATCCACCCACGCCCTGCGGTTCAGTTCGTCGTCCAGCGACGGCCGCCAGGCCACGAAGTCCGCGAACGCCGCGTCCGGATGGTTGATCGTGAAGATCACGCCCTTCTGCACCGCGCGCAGGAAGGCCTTCAGCCGCGGGTCGTCCTCGCCTCCCTTCCGGGCCAGATAGATCAGCTCGTCGTAAGGGGGAACCCCGTGCTCCTCCGGGAAGAAGGCGATCCCCTCCGACCCCTCGATCTCAAGCTGGTTCAGCTCGAAGTTCCGGTAGGCGCCGATCACCGCGTCCACCTGGCGGGCGAGCAGCGCGGGCGACAGCGAGAAATTGACGTTCACAAGCTCCACGTCGCCGAGCGTCAGCCCATGCGTCTCCAGCATCGCGCCCAGCACCGCGTCCTCGAACCCGCCGACGGAGAAGCCGACCTTCTTCCCCTTCAGGTCCGTCACCGCCTGCACCGGCCCGTCCTTCAGCGCGACGAGCGAGGTGAGCGGCGTCGCCACCAGCGTGCCGATGCGCACCACCGGCAGGCCCCGGTCGGCGAAGATGTGAAGCTGCGGCTGGTAGGAGACCGCTACATCCCCCTGCCCCGCGGCCAGCAGCTTCGGCGGGTCGTTGGGGTCCGCAGGCTCGATCAGCGTCACGTCGAGGCCTTCTTCCGCGAAATAGCCGCGCTGCTCGGCCACGATCAGCGGCGCATGGTCGGGGTTCACGAACCAGTCGAGCAGCACGGTCATCGGCTCGGCGGCGCGGGCGGCCTGGGCGGCTCCCAGCGCGAGGATGGCGGCGGCTACGGCGGCGGTCAGGACACGTCTCGGCATCGGGCGTCTCTCCTTGTCCCCTCTCGGGCGGGGCGGTCTGGGCCGGGTCGGGGAGAGAGGCCGGAGGCGTCCGGGAAATGCCTGTCGCGGCGGCCCCGGCAAGCGTCCTGTCCCTCCCTGCGCCGGCATGATCCGGATCAGGTTCGAAGGGTCGGGGCGCCATCGCCGCCCACTCTCAGCCCCGCGGTCGGGACTCCCCTGGGAACTCGCGTGGCGGAACACTGCGGCACCCGCCCCCGCCCCGTCAAGGCATGGGCCGCGCCGCGCAGGCTTGCGCCCGCGTGCGTCCTGGGCTAAACGCACGCACCATTGCAACAGCGCCGCACCCCTGGAGGCGGCGCCCGTACCTTATGGAGAAACGACATGAGCAACGCACCGGTCATCGTTGCGGAGCCGCGCGAACGGGTTGGCAAGGGGGCTGCCCGGGCCACGCGGCGTGAAGGCAAGGTTCCCGCGGTCATCTATGGCGACAAGAAGCCCCCCGTCGCCATCAAGGTGAACTTCAACGAGCTTCTGAAGACCATCCACAAGGGTGGCTTCATGAAGACGATTTTCACGATCGACGTGAACGGAGACAAGACGCAGGCGATCCCGCGCGACCTCCAGCTCGATCCCGTGAAGGACCTGCCGGTCCACGTCGACTTCCTGCGCGTGGGCAAGGGCTCCAAGCTGACGGTCATGGTGCCGGTGGAATTCCTCGACGAGGACGAGTGCCCCGGCCTGCGCCGCGGCGGCGCCCTCAACATCGTGCGCCACGACGTCGAGTTGGAAGTGCCCTCCGACGCGATTCCGGAGAAGCTGACCGTCAGCCTGAAGGGCCTCGACATCGGCGACTCGCTGCACATCTCGGCCTTCACGCTGCCGAAGGACTGCACGCCCACGATCCGCGACCGCGACTTCACGGTTGCGACCATCGCCGGCGCCGGCGGGTCCGAAGCGGCCCAGGAAGAGGCCGCGGAAGCGGAAGGCGAAGAGGAGGAGTGATCCTCCCGGCCCGCACCTGCCGCTCCTGCGGGACCGGCGGGCGGGCCTGACGCCGCCTCTTGCGCGCAACACGGGCGGGAGACGCCATGCTGCTCCTCGTGGGCCTCGGCAATCCGGGCGCGAAATACGCGCACAACCGGCACAACATCGGCTTCATGGCGGTGGACGAGATCGTCCGCCGCCATGACTTCGGCCCGTGGCGGTCGAAGTTCGACGCCGAGATCGCCGAGGGCCGGATGGGCGGCGAGAAGGTTCTCGCCATGAAGCCGCAGACCTACATGAACGAGAGCGGGCGCGCCGTCGGCAAGGCGGTGCAGTTCTTCAAGATCCCGATCCACAAGATCGTCGTGATCCATGACGAACTCGACCTCGCGCCGGGCAAGGTCCGCATGAAGACGGGCGGCGGGCACGCGGGTCACAACGGCCTGCGCTCCATCGACGCCCACGCGGGCAACGCCTACCGCCGCGTGCGCATGGGCATCGGCCACCCCGGCCGGAAGGAGCTGGTGACCCATTGGGTCCTGGGCGACTTCGCCAAGGCCGACGCCGATTGGCTCGATCCCCTGCTCGACGCCGTGGCGGGCGCGGCCCCTCATCTCGCGCAGGGCGAGGACAGCCGCTTCCAGTCGGAGGTGGCGCGCAATGCCGCGCCGCCCACGCCGGACAAGCCCACGCCGGACAAGCCCGCGCCGGACAAGCCCGCTTCGGGCGCCCCGGCTGCGAAACCTGCCGCCTCCGCCCCGGAGGCTGCGAAGACCGACAAGCCGGGCGGCCCCTTCGCCGCCCTCACCCGCCTGATCCGTCGCGAGGACTGAGAGCCCATGGGTTTCGAATGCGGCATCGTCGGCCTGCCCAATGTCGGCAAGTCGACCCTGTTCAACGCGCTGACGCGCACCGCCGCGGCGCACGCCGCCAACTACCCCTTCGCCACGATCGAGCCGAACACGGGCGAGGTCGCGGTCCCCGACCCGCGCCTCTTCACGCTGGCGAAGATCGGCGGCTCGCGCCAGGTGATCCCGACGCGGCTGAGCTTCGTGGACATCGCGGGCCTCGTGCGCGGCGCGTCGAAGGGCGAGGGCCTTGGCAACCAGTTCCTCGCCAACATCCGGGAGGTGGACGCCATCGTCCACGTCCTGCGCTGTTTCGAGGGCGGCGACATCACCCACGTCGAGGGGCGCGTCGACCCGATCGCGGATGCCGAGACGGTCGAGACCGAGCTGATGCTCGCCGACATGGACAGCCTCGAACGCCGCATCGCGCCCTTGCAGAAGAAGGCGAACTCCGGCGACAAGGACGCCAAGGCCGAGGTCGCGCTGATGCAGGGCGCGCTCGACCTCTTGCGCGACGGCAAGCCCGCCCGCCTGCTCGAGATCACGCCGGAGCAGGACAAGGCCTTCCGCGGCCTTCAGCTGCTGAGCGCCAAGCCCGTGCTCTACGTCTGCAACGTGGACGAGGCGTCGGCCGCCACCGGCAACGCGCTGTCGGCGAAGGTGGCCGAGAAGGCCGCCGCCGAGGGTGCGGCCTGCGTCGTCATTTCCGCGGCCATCGAGGCGGAGATCGCCCAGCTTGCCGACGAGGAGCGCGACGAGTTCCTCGAAAGCCTCGGCCTGCACGAACCCGGCCTCGACCGCCTGATCCGCGCGGGTTACGAGCTTCTGGGCCTCGTCACCTATTTCACCGTCGGGCCGAAGGAGGCGCGCGCCTGGACCATCACGCGCGGCACGAAGGCCCCGCAGGCCGCGGGCGTCATCCACACGGATTTCGAGCGCGGCTTCATCCGCGCCCAGACCATCGCCTATGACGACTATGTCAAATACAACGGCGAGGTTGGCGCGAAGGACGCCGGCAAGGCCCGCGACGAAGGCAAGGACTACGTCGTGCAGGACGGCGACGTCCTGCTCTTCAAGTTCAACGTCTGATCGCCGCCGCCCTCACCGCCGCGCGCCTCCTCATGCGCGGCTCTTCGCCGGACCCCGCCGCGCGGCTCACGCGCGGCTTTTCGCCGGACACGTGCTCAGGCCCAGGATCGTGTAGGCCGGGCACGTGCCCGCGAGCGCCGTGACGATGGGCACGAGGCCGATCAGCCCCCACAGCGTCTGCGGCCCCCAGAACACGAGCGAGACGAGGAACAGGCCCACGACGATCCGCACCGCGCGGTCGATCGACCCGACATTCTGCTTGAACATGACCGAACCCTCCCTGGCAAATGGGGCGCGCCTCCGCACCCCTCGCGTCTGGCGGGAGGATGCCGTCCTGCCGCTCGCCCGTCCTTGATCCGGATCATATGCGCATCTCAGCCCTGCACGCGCACGGGGCTTGGCCTTGCCCGCCCCCCGCCGGTACAGTCGCTTCCGGATTTCCAACGACAACGGGATGCGCATGGCCGACTTGCTGCATTGGGAGGATTTCGAGGTCGGGCAGGTGTTCGACTACGGCTCCTACACGGTCACGGAAGAGGAAATCGTCGCCTTCGCGGAGGAGTACGATCCCCAGCGCTTCCATCTCGACGACGCCTATGCCCGCACGACCATCCTGGGCGGTATCTGCGCCAGCGGCTGGCACAGCGCGGGCATCTGGATGCGGCTGTTCAGCGACGGCTACGCGAACCGCGCCGCCAGCCTCGGCTCCCCCGGCGTGGACGAGATCCGCTGGTTCAAGCCCGTGCGCCCCGGCGACGTGCTGACTGGCCGCAGCGAGATCCTCGCCCGCCGCGCCTCCAATTCCCGTCCCGACCTCGGTCTCAACACCATGAAGCACCAGCTTCTGAACGCCGCCGGCGAGGTCGTCATGGAGATGCACTCGACCCAGATGCTGCGCCGGCGCACCGCGCTCGCCACGGGAGGGGAGCGCGTATGACCGGCCTTCTCCCTGAGGACATCGAGACGGGTGAGCGGATCCGCCTCGGCGAGACGCACCTGACGCGCGACCTGATCGTCGGCTTCGCCGCGAAGTTCGACCCGCAGCCCTTCCACCTCGACGAGGAGGCGGGCCGGAACAGCCTCTTCAAGGGCCTCGCCGCGTCGGGCTGGCAGCTTTGCGCGCTCTGGATGGGCCATTACGTCCGCTGGCGGGAGGGGATCATCCAGTCCTACCCGGACCCGGAGGGGGTGCGCGCCCGCCTCGGCCCCTCCCCCGGCCAGCGCAACATCCGCTGGATGAAGCCCGCGCTCATGGGCGACACGCTCGCCTTCTACGCGACCCGCACGGCGGTCGAGGACTGGAAGAAGCCCGGCTGGGCGCTCACCACCGTTCTGTCCGAGATCGTCAACCAGCGCGGCGAGACGGCCTGCAGCTTCGAGGGCCTCGGCCTCGTCCGCAAGAGGCAGGACCCATGACGCTGCCGCCCCTGAAGACCCGCACCTACACCTACCGCGAGAACCGCTTCGATCCGTCGGAACTCGCCGACATCACCGGCCTCGAAATGCTGCAACAGATCCTCGCGGGCGAGCGCGCGCCGCCCTCCATCGCGGCGACCCTCAACTTCGCCTTTCACGAGGTGGGCCCGGGCCGTGTCGTCTTCCGGGGGGAGCCCGCCGACTTCGCCATGAACCCGATCGGCGTGATGCACGGCGGCTGGGCGGCGACGCTGCTCGATTCCTGCATGGCCTGCGCGGTGCAGACGACGCTGCCGCGCGGCACGGCCTACACCACGGCGGAGCTTTCGGTGAACCTGACCCGCGCGATCCTGCCCACGACCGGGCCGCTGCTCGCCATCGGCACCGTGATCCACGGCGGCCGCCGCGTCGGCACGGCGGAGGGGCGTCTCGTGGGAGAGAAGGACGGAAAGCTCTACGCCCACGGCACCACGACCTGCGTCATCTTCCCCGTGGAGTGACCGCCCGAACCGCCGCGCTCAAGACGGCCGCATCAGACGAGGACCGCCGCCGATGAACATCTACCATCTGCTCGCCCGCGCCAGCACCGTCCACCGCGACCGCCCCGCCGTGGCGCTGGGCAAGACCGTGCTGCACGATTTCGCCGCGCTCGACGCGCGCGCCCGCTCCATCGGTGCGGGCCTGCTCTCTGCTCACGGGCTTTCGCGCGGCGACCGCGTCGCCATCGTCGCGGCCAACACGCCGGCCTATGTCGAGACCGTCTGGGGCATCTGGGCCGCGGGACTGGCCGCCGTTCCGGTGAACGCCAAGCTGCACCCCACGGAGATCGCCTACATCCTCGACCATTCGGGCGCGCGCGTCGTCTTCGCCTCGCCCGACAAGGCCGGCGCAGTGGCGGAGGCGCGCGCCCACGCACCGGGCGTGGAGACCGCCATCACGCTCGACGGCCCCGATCACGGCGCGCTGCTGGCCGCCGCCCCGCTCGCCGCCCACGCGGAGATGGCGCGCGACGACCTCGCCTGGCTCTTCTACACCTCCGGCACGACGGGCCGGCCGAAGGGCGCGATGATCACGCACGACAACCTGCTGGCGACGACGACCAGCTATTTCCTCGACATCGACCAGGTGCCGCCCGGCGGCGCGATCATCCACGCGGCGCCGATGTCGCACGGCTCCGGCCTCTACATGTTCCCGAACGTCGCCATGGGCGCGGCGCAGGTCATTCCGGAGTCCGGCGGTTTCGACGCGCTGGAGATCATGGACCTCGTCGCCCACTGGCCCGAGGTCTCGATGTTCGCCGCCCCCACCATGATCAACCGGCTGGTGGCCAAGGCGCGCGAGGCGGCCGCCCCGGACTTCTCCAACCTGCGGGTCATCGTCTATGGCGGCGCGCCGATGCACGTCGCCGACGTGGAGCGCGCGCTGGACGTGCTCGGCCCCCGCCTCGCGCAGCTTTACGGCCAGGGCGAGAGCCCGATGTGCATCACCGGCCTGTCGCGCGCCTATTACGTCGACCGCACCCATCCCCGCTTCCGCGACCGCATCGCCTCGGCGGGCTTCCCCCAGTCGGTGGTCGAGGTGCGCGTGGTGGACGAGAACGACACCCCCCTGCCCCCCGGCCAGGAGGGGGAGATCGTCGCGCGCGGCAATCCCGTGATGAAGGGCTATTGGAAGAACCCGGAAGCGACGGCGGAAACCCTGCGCGGCGGCTGGCTGCACACGGGCGACGTGGGCGTGTTCGACGAGGACGGGTTCCTCACCCTCAAGGACCGCTCCAAGGACGTCATCATCTCCGGCGGCACCAACATCTACCCGCGCGAGGTGGAGGAGGTGCTGCTGCGCCATCCGGGCGTGCTGGAATGTTCCGTCGTGGGCGCGCCGCACGCCGACTGGGGCGAGGAGGTGGTCGCCTTCGTCGTCGCCCAGCCGGGCGTGACGCTGGACGAGGCCGACCTCGACGCCTTCGTGACCGCCGAGATCGCGCGCTTCAAGCGCCCGAAGCGTTACCGCTTCATCGCCGAGTTGCCCAAGTCGAACTACGGCAAGATCCTCAAGCGCGAACTCCGCGACCTGCTCGCGGCGGAGGCGAAGGACGCGCCGAAGGCTGGCTAGCGTACCGGGGGCCGCCTAGACGCCCTTCACCGCCGCCTCTTCCCACGTCCGGTAGAGGATCCAGTCGCTGACCGCCGCGACATAGTCGAGGCTCGTCTCCGAAAGCTCCGGCTGGTAGGTGCGGAAGCGGCTGACGACCGGCGCATACATGCAGTCCGCAATGGTCGGGCGGCCGTAGAGGAAGCGCCCGCCCGCACCGTATGCCGACCGCGCCTCCGCCCACAGGGCCTCGATCCGCGCGATGTCGGCGGCCACGCCCTCGGCGTCCAGGCCGCGCCCCGGATGCTCGTGCCCCATGTCCATCGGGCAGTTCTTGCGCAGGGGCGCGAAGCCCGAATGCATCTCGGCGGCGGCTGCGCGCGCGTGCGCCCGCGCCTCCCGGTCCTCGGGCCACAGGCCTGCGTCCGGGAAAAGCTCGTTGGCGTATTCGCAGATCGCCAGCGAATCCCAGACCGTCAGGTTCTGCCCGTTCACCTCGTGGTGCAGCACCGGCACCTTGGCCGCGCCGTGCAGTTTTTGCAGCGCCGGGGTCGTGCCGTGCTCGCGCAGCGGGATCAGCACCTCCTCGAACTCCGCGTTCGCGAGTTTCAGCGCCAGCCACGGCCGCATCGACCAGGACGACCACGCCTTCGTGCCGATGTAGAGCGTCAGCCGTCCCGTCATGCGTTCCCCCTTCGACCCTTCGTCAGACCACGAACCCATAGGCCAGGATCAGGACGATAGCAGCCCCCAGCATGGAGAAAACAAGGATCTTGCGCACATTGGCGTTTTGCGAGGTTTCGCCTTGGCGGGCGCGTTCGCCGTTCTCGGTGACCATGACGGCCTCCTTTCTGCCCATGGGGCAGCGCGCGGACACATCGCCCGCGGCCGCCCTCTCATCGCGTCAACGCAGACGTCAGGGCTTGGGTTGCTGGCCGTAGGTGCGGAATTTCCCGATCACGCGCGCCATCTCGTCGCGGTCGAGCAGGCGCACGCCCCCCACCCCCAGCGCGGTCACATATTGCGCGGCGAGCGTTTCGACCTCGTGCGCCAGCGCCAGCGCCTTCTCCGGCGTCGCCCCGCACGCGATCACCCCGTGGTGGGCGAGCAGGCAGGCATTGCGGTCTTTGAGCGCCGCGACGACGTGTCCCGCCAGTTCCTCCGTCCCGAAGGTCGCATAGGGCGCGCATGGAATGTCCGCCCCGCCCCCGACCGCGACCATGTAGTGGAAGGGCGGGATGCCGTCCCGCTGCCCGGCTTCCGTGCAGGCGAGCGCGGTGGCAAAGCGCGAATGGGTGTGCACGACCGCGCCCACGTCCGGCTTGGCCGCATAGACCGCCATGTGGAAGTGCCATTCCGACGACGGCAGCGGCTCGCCCTCCCGCGTCGCCCCGTCCTCGCCCACGAAGCTCAGTTGCTCTTCCGTCAGGCTCTCGTAGGGCACGCCCGTCGGCGTGACGACCATGCCGCCCGGCACGCGCGCCGACACATTGCCGGATTTCCCGGGCGTCAGGCCCGACCGGCTCATGGCCAGCGTCGCGGCAAGGACACTGGCGCGGACGGTCCGCTCGGCCTTCATTCCATCCATCCTCGGATCAGATTGATATCGCAATCATTTGGATTAGAAACCCGACGACAACAAGCGAAAAACCAATCCTACTAACTCGGAGCGACTGCGACAGATTTTCATGCTCACCTTTTGCGGCATCAAGATTGTATGCAATTATAGCATCCAACCTAGTTGAGTTTGCAGATACACACCCAGCCAAATCCTCTGAAATTTCTATCTGCCTGCGTAAATTATGATAGTCCTCTGGCTCAGATATTGGACCATCAGTGTCAAGCCGCCTCCAGCCTGTCATTCCCGCTAGCTCATCACTCCAACTTGTAACACCGCCGAAATCTGCCTCGAGTCTTTTTGCAGAATCCAGCCTAATTGTTGAATTTTCTAAAGCTTTCCTTTGAGTCGTTATTAAATCGACAGCCAATAAAATTACGCCAAAAAAAATCAGCAGTTAGGCCGATAAACATCAAAGCATTCATCAACTCCACCCTCCGCGCTCATCCCCGCCGCTCCGGATAGAGGCCGAGCAACCCCTCCGCGCTCGCCGGGCACACGCCGCGCTCCGTCACCAGCGCGGTGACGAGGCGCGCGGGCGTCACGTCGAAGGCCGGGTTGCCCGCCGCGCTTCCCGGCGCGCTCACCTGCACCGTCTCGATGCGCCCGTCGGCGGTGCGGCCCGTCAGGTGCGTCACCTCGTCGCCCGACCGGTCCTCGATGGGGATGGCGCCGACGCCCTTCGGCAGCGTCCAGTCGATCGTCGTCCAGGGCAGCGCCACATAGAACGGCACGCCATTGTCGTGCGCCGCCAGCGCCTTGAGGTAGGTGCCGATCTTGTTCGCCACGTCGCCGTTCGCCGCCGTGCGGTCCGTGCCGACGATGCACAGGTCGACCAGCCCCGCCTGCATCAGGTGCCCGCCCGCATTGTCCGCGACGATGGTGTGCGGCACGCCGTGGCCGCCAAGCTCGAACGCCGTCAGCGCCGCGCCCTGGTTGCGCGGGCGCGTCTCGTCCACCCACACATGCACGTCGAGGCCCTTGTCATGCGCCATGTAGATCGGCGCGAGCGCGGTCCCCCAGTCGACGCAGGCAAGCCAGCCCGCATTGCAGTGCGTCAGGATGTTGACCCGCTCGCCCGCCTTCTTGTTCGCCGCCGCCTGCTCGATCAGCTTCAGCCCGTGCGCGCCGATCCTGCGGCAGATCTCGACGTCCGCGTTGCAGATCTCGGCGGCGCGCGCCCACGCCGCCTCCAGCCGCTCGCCCCGCGGGCGGTTGCGCACGGCGGCCAGCATCTCGTCCACCGCCCACATCAGGTTGATCGCGGTCGGGCGCGCGGCCTTCAGGCCCGTCGCCGCCGTCTCCAGCATCTCGTCGGAGGCATCCTCCGCCAGCGCCAGGCACATGCCATAGGCGGCCGTCGCCCCGATGCAGGGCGCGCCGCGCACGACCATGGTGCGGATCGCCTCCTCCGCGTCCTGCCAGCGGGTGAGCGTGCGCGTGGCGAAGCGGAAGGGCAATTGCGTCTGGTCGATGACCACGACGCTCGCCTCCCCCTCGCCGCGCCAGATGGTGCGATAGTGCGTGCCGTCGATCTTCATGGGCGCCTCACCTGCTCGGGGTCTGCCGCGCGCAACGCGTGCGGGTTTGCCCTCTTCGGGCCTTCCATGTCGCGATGCGGGCCCGGCCCGTCAATGCCCTCTCAATGGTCCCCTCAATGCCCTTCATAGCTCGCGAGCGCGAAGACCGGCACGTCCAGCGCCTCGACCCGGGCGCGCCCGCCCAGGTCCGGCAGGTCCACGATGAAGGCGCAGCCGACCACCACGCCCTCCATCCGGCGGACGAGCTTGATCGCCGCCTCGACCGTACCGCCCGTGGCGATCAGGTCGTCGACGATCAGGACCTGCTCCCCGGGCTTCACGCTGTCGACGTGCATCTCCAGCGTGTCGTGGCCGTATTCCAGCGCATAATCCTCGGCCAGCGTCTTCCAGGGCAGCTTGCCCTTCTTGCGCACCGGCACGAAGCCGATGGACAGCTGGTGCGCGACCGCGCCGCCGATCACGAAGCCCCGGCTCTCTATGCCTGCGACCTTGTCGATGCGCGTCCCGGCATAGGGCTGGACAAGCTCGTCCACCACGCGCCGGAACCCGCGCGCGTCGCCCCACAGGCTGGTCACGTCGCGGAACATGATGCCGGGCTTGGGATAGTCCGGGATGGTGCGGATCAGGCTCTTGATGTCCATCGGGGTCAACCTCCCAGTACGCGGCCCGCGACCGCGTCGAGTTTCTTCAGCATCTCCGGGTCGCGCGCGTCGGGCGCCGTGATCAGCGCGGTGTCGAGCACGTGGTTGCAGCCGCGCGGGCAGGCGCCGTCGTGCCGCGCAAGCTCCGGCGCCGCGCGCGCGACGAGGCCGCGCGCCTTCACCGCGTTGCCGACCAGAACGCGGATCACGCTTTCGACCTCCACGTGCTCATGGTCCGGGTGCCAGCAGTCGTAATCCGTGACCATGGCGACGGTCGCGTAGCAGATCTCCGCCTCGCGGGCGAGCTTGGCCTCCGGCATGTTGGTCATGCCGATCACGTCGCAGCCCCACTGCCGGTAGAGGTTCGATTCCGCGAGGCTGGAGAACTGCGGCCCCTCCATCACCAGGTAGGTGCCGCCGCGGTGGACGGTGATGCCCTCCGCCCGCGCCGCCGTCTCCAGCGTGTCGCCGAGCCGCCCGCACACCGGGTGCGCCATGGAGACGTGCGCCACCATGCCGTTGCCGAAGAAGCTCTTCTCGCGCGCGAACGTGCGGTCGATGAACTGGTCGACGACCACGAAGTCGCCCGGCGCCAGCTCCTCCCGGAACGAACCGCACGCCGAGACCGAGATGATGTCCGTCACGCCCGACCGCTTCAGCGCGTCGATGTTGGCGCGGTAGTTGATGCCGCTCGGGCTCAGCCTGTGCCCGCGGCCGTGGCGCGGCAGGAACACGAGTTCCGCATCGCCCAGCCGTCCGAACAGCAGCGCGTCCGACGGCGCGCCCCACGGCGTCCCGACCTGCCGCCATTCCTTGTCTTCGAGCCCGTCGATCTCGTAGAGGCCCGAACCGCCGATGATCCCGATGCGCCGCGTCATGTCGTCAGACACCCCCTCCGCCTTCTATCCGCCTGTTTCCGGGCGTTCTGGCGCGCCGCCCGACAGATGAAAGGCCGCGCGAGGGGTGCCCGCGCGGCCTTGCCGTCTCTCACCCCTCCGCGCCGGAGAGGCCGGGGAATCCGCCGCTCAGTGCGCGATCCCCTTCCACATCTTCTTGTAGCTGGCGTAGAGCAGGCCCGCGAGGATGATGAGGAACAGCATCACGCGCAGGCCGGTCTCCTTGCGCTCGACCATCGTCGGCTCGGCCGCCCAGGCGAGGAACGCCGCCACGTCGCGCGCCATCTGGTCCTCGGTCGCCGGCGTGCCGTCCGCATACTCCACCAGCCCCTCCATCAGCGGCGGCGCCATGGCGATCCACGGGCCGTTCGTGAAATAGGGGTTGTAGCTCGCGCCGGCCGGGCCTTCCCCGGCATCCGCCGGCGGCTCCTGATAGCCGGTCAGCACGGAGTAGACGTACTCCGGCCCGCCGATGCCCTCGAAGAACTGCTTGATGGTGCCGTGGAACCCCGCCCGCGCCTTGGTGATCAGCGACAGGTCCGGCGGATAGGCGCCGTTCGCCGCGGTCGCCGCTTCCTTGTTCGGGAAGGGCGCCACGAACTTGTCGGACGGCCGCGCGGGACGCATGAACATCTCGCCGGAGCTGTCCGGCCCGTCCTGCACTTCGTACTGCGCGGCGATCGCCTTCACTTCGTCCTCGGTGAAGCCCGGCCCGTCCTCGTCCCCCAGCGCCCGGTAGGGCACGTAGTTCATGGAGTGGCAGGCCGCGCAGACCTCCTTGTAGACCTGGAAGCCCCGCTGCAGCTGGGCCCGGTCGAACGTGCCGAACGGCCCCTCGAAGCTGAAGTCGATGTTGATCGCGGGCTCGACCTTGCCGGCGGCGTGCGCCGCCGGTCCGCCCATGACCGCCATGCCGAGGGCGAGGCCGAGGATGACTGTCGTTTTCTTCATTGCTCTCGATCCCATCATCCAGGCGTCACTCGGCGGGCTGGGCAGCCGCGCCGCCCTCGCCCTTGGACTTCGCTTTCGCCAGCACGGCCTCGGCGATCGACTTGGGCCGCGGCCGCGGGGTCTCCATGAGGCCCACGAGCGGCATGATCACCAGGAAGTGCAGGAAGTAGTAGGCGGTCGCGATGCGGCCGATGATGATCCACACGCCTTCCGCCGGGCGGGAGCCGACATAGCCCAGCACGATGCAGTCGATCACCAGCAGCCAGAAGAACTGCTTGTAGATCGGCCGGAAGGTCGCCGAGCGCACCTTCGACGTGTCGAGCCAGGGCACGATGAACAGCACCGCGATGGCGCCGAACATCAGCAGCACGCCGCCCAGCTTGTCCGGCACCGCGCGCAGGATCGCGTAGAACGGCAGGAAGTACCATTCGGGCACGATGTGCGCCGGCGTGACCAGCGGGTTCGCCTCGACGTAGTTGTCGGGGTGGCCCATGTAGTTCGGCATGTAGAACACGAAGAAGGCGAACACGATCACGAAGACCACGAGCGCGAAGGCGTCCTTCACCGTGTAGTACGGATGGAACGGCACCGCGTCCTGCTTGGGGTCCTTCACGTCGATGCCGAGCGGGTTGTTGTTGCCCGGCACGTGCAGCGCCCAGATGTGCAGCACCACCACGCCCGCGATCGCGAACGGCAGCAGGTAATGCAGCGAGAAGAAGCGGTTGAGCGTCGGGTTGTCGACGTTGAAGCCGCCCCACAGCCACGTCACCACCGACTCGCCCACCAGCGGGATCGCCGAGAACAGGTTGGTGATCACGGTCGCGCCCCAGAAGCTCATCTGCCCCCAGGGGAGCACGTAGCCCATGAACGCGGTGGCCATCATCAGCAGCAGGATGACGACGCCCAGGATCCACAGAACCTCGCGCGGTTCCTTGTAGGAGCCGTAGTAGAGGCCGCGGAAGATGTGGATGTAGACGGCGACGAAGAACATCGACGCGCCGTTCATGTGAATGTAGCGCAGCAGCCAGCCGCTGTTCACGTCGCGCATGATGTGCTCGATCGACGCGAACGCGTAATCGACATGCGGCGTGTAATGCATCACCAGCACGACGCCCGTGATGATCTGCACCACCAGCATGAACGTCAGGATGCCGCCGAAGGTGTACCAGTAGTTCAGGTTCTTCGGGGTCGGGAATGCATTCAGCTGATCGTTCATCAGGCTGAAGATCGGCAACCTGCTGTCGACCCAGGCGGCGACCTTGTTCTGGGGAACGTAGTTCGAGCCGTGTCCGCTCATGGTTTCAGACCTCACCCGATTCGGATCGTCGTGTCGTCGAGGAATTCATAGGGCGGCACGTCGAGGTTCCGAGGCGCCGGCCCGCGGCGAATCCGCCCGGACGTGTCGTAGTGGGAGCCGTGGCACGGGCAGAACCAGCCGCCATACTCGCCGCGCGATTCCCCGCTGCCCTGCCCGTTCGGGACGCAGCCGAGGTGGGTGCAGATGCCGACCATGACGAGCCAGGCCTCGTGGCCTTCCTTCACCCGCTCCGCATCGGTCTGCGGATCGGGCAGGTCCGCGACGTCGACCGACCGCGCCTCCTCGATCCGCCCGGCCGTCCGGTGGTCGATGAACACGGGCTTGCCGCGCCACGTCACGGTGACGCGCTGGCCTTCCTCGATCGGCGACAGGTCCACCTCGGTGGAGGCCAGCGCCAGGACCGACTTGTCCGGGTTCATCTGGTTGATGAGCGGCCACACGGCCCCGGCCGCGCCAACCGCGCCGAACGCGGCGGTCGCGACATAGATGAAATCACGACGCGTGCCGCCGTCCCCTTCGGACGACGGATCATGCGACTGGTGAGCTGTGGTGTCCGTCACTGGTCCCAACCCTTGTCTTGCCAAGCCCTGTCCGGCATGCCTGCCTTACCCGCCTCGTGCCGATGGCACGCCCCGGCGGTCGCCTATTACACCATGACCTCATATTGTCCAATCCCCCCGACGCGGACATGTGACGTAATGCGGCATGCCTGCCCCGCGCGCCGCCCCCGTTTGCGCCGTCCCCCTGGCTGCATCCGCGGCCGCGTGCGCGGAGTATGGCACGACCGTGCGCGGTGTGCGACATGAACGGGTGTCGTACGTCCGCAAAGGAGCCCACGCAGATGACCGAGACCTCTCCCGCCCCGTCCTGGATCCCCGGCGACAGCGAGAAGGCGGCCGCCGCGGACTGGTTCCGCAGCCTGCGCGACCGGATCTGCGCGGCGTTCGAGGGGATAGAGGACGCGCTCGAAGGCACGCGCCATGCCGATCTCGCGCCCGGACGGTTCGAGCGGCGGCGCTGGCAGCGGCCCTCCGACGACGGGTCGGACGCGGGCGGCGGGGAGATGTCGCTCATGCACGGGCGCGTGTTCGAGAAGGTGGGAGTCAACATCTCCACCGTGCACGGGCATTTCTCGCCCGATTTCGCCAGGCAGATCCCGGGCGCGAGCGCGGAGACACCGTTCTGGGCTGCGGGCATCAGCCTCGTCGCCCACATGCGCTCGCCGAAGGTGCCTGCCGTGCACATGAACACGCGCATGATCGTCACCTCGAAGGGCTGGTTCGGCGGCGGCGCGGACCTCACGCCCATGGTCCCGGACGAGGACGACACCGCGCGCTTCCACGCCGCGCTCAAGGCCGCGTGCGATGCGCACGACGCCGACTATTATCCCCGCTTTTCAAAGTGGTGCGACGAATACTTCTTCCTGAAGCACAGGAATGAGCCGCGCGGCGTCGGCGGCATCTTCTACGATTATCTCGACACGCCCGACCGGCAGACGTGGGACCGCAACTTCGCCTTCACCCGCGACGTGGGCACTGCCTTCGCGGAGGTGTATCCGCAGATCGTGCGCCGCCACATGGAGCGCGACTGGACCGGGGAGGAGCGCGCCCACCAGCTCGTCCGGCGCGGCCGCTACGTCGAGTTCAACCTGCTCTACGACCGCGGCACGCTGTTCGGGCTGAAGACCGGCGGCAACATCGAGGCGATTCTCATGAGCCTGCCGCCCGAGGTCCGCTGGCCCTGACGGCGTCCTCCGCCTCGATCATGCGGCGGGCCCGCGCCAGGAGCCTCGCGCGGTCCTCCGCGAAGCCGTCCGCGATCCAGTCGGCCTCCAGCCGCTTCAGCAGTTTCCCCAGCGCCGGCCCCTGCGCCGCGCCGAGGTCGGCGAGATCGCGCCCGTTGAGCGGAAACGCCGGCGGTTCCCACGCCGACAGCGCGGCCAGCGCCTGCCAGCGTGCATCGTCCGCGGCCGCGCCCGCCAGCGCCCAGCCGGCGACCGCGGCGTCGCGCCACACCACGCGGCCGGCGCGGTAGATCTCCGCCCGCGCTTCGCCCTCGCCCATGTGCGGGTCGATCCGCGGCACCAGGGCGCGGATATCCTCCAGGTGTTCGGCCTGCCGGTTCGACAGGCGCAAGCTGTCCTTCAGCCGGCCCGTCCGCCCCGCGGTCAGCGCAACCAGGCGCCGCATCGGGCCGGGATTGTAGGCGAGGTCCAGTTCGATCGCGACGACGCGCGCCATCGCCTCCACCTCGCGCGCGTCGGGCAGGATCTGCGCCAGCACGCCGGTCTCCGCCATGCCTTCGACCGCGGTGCGCGGGTCGCGCGCGGCCATCAGCTTCATCGTTTCCTTGCCGATCCGTTCCGCCGAGATGCGGCCCAGCCCCTCGGCATGCGCCGCGCACGCGCCGAGCCCTTCGGCGTCGAGCGCCCCCTTCCCGTACCAGGCATGAAACCGGAAGAACCGCAGGATGCGCAGGAAGTCCTCCGCGATGCGGGCGTGCGGGTCGCCGACGAAGCGCACGCGCCCGGCCAGCGCGTCCTCCAGCCCCCCCAACGGATCGACGAGCGTGCCGTCGGCCTCCGCATAGAGCGCGTTCATCGTGAAGTCGCGCCGCGCCGCGTCCTCCGCCCAGTCGTCGGTGTAGGCGACCGTCGCGTGGCGGCCGTGCGTCTCCACGTCGCGGCGCAGCGTCGTGATCTCGAACGGCCTGCCGTGGCTCACCAGCGTCACCGTGCCATGGTCGATACCGGTCGGAACGGGCTTGATGCCCGCGGCTTCCGCCCGCGCCATCACCGCGTCCGACGTCAGCGGCGTTGCGATGTCGATGTCGTCGACCTCCGCGCCCAGCAGCGCGTTGCGCACACACCCGCCGACGAAACGCGCCGTGCCGCCGTCTGCCGTCAGCGCCGCCATCACCTCGCGCGTTGCCGCCGTCTCCAGCCAGTCGCCGGCGATCCTCATTGCCTCTCCTGCACCGGTTCGAAGCGTCCGGGGACGAGCTTTCCGTCCTC
>JAJLJT010000360.1:0-5316 GCA_033844555.1 Alphaproteobacteria bacterium
ATCGGCAGGCTGTCGCCCGGCACGGCGACGGTGCAGATCCTCGACCCGCACCTGCCCGAACGCCACTTCGACCTGATCGTCGCACCGGAACACGATGGGCGCACGGGCGCCCGCGTGCTGACCGTGACAGGCTCGCTGACCCGCATCACGCCGGAAAGCGCGGCCGCAGCCGCCCGGGAGCAGGCGAACCGCTTCGCGGCCCTGCCCCGGCCGCTGGTCGCCGTGCTGATCGGCGGCAGCAGCAAGGCGCACCGGATGAGCGCGGCAGCCACGGACCGGCTGATCGAGGGATTGCAGGCGTTGCAGCGTGACGCGGGCGCGGGCCTCGCCGTCACGCTGTCGCGGCGGACGGGCGCGGAGAACGCCGCGCGCATCCGCGCGGCGCTGACCGGGCCGGCCACGTTCGTCTGGGACGGAACCGGACCGAACCCCTACCCCGCCATGCTGGGCGCGGCCGACGCGGTGGTGGCGACTGAGGACAGCGTGAACATGGTCTCGGAAGCCGCAAGCGCAGGAAAGCCCGTGCTGGTCGCAAGCCTGGAGGGCGGATCGGCCAAACTCGCGCGGTTTCACGCCCGGATGCGCGCGCTCGGCCTGACGCGGCCCTTCGCCGGGCGGCTCGAGACCTGGACCCCGCCCCCCTTCGACGAGACGGGACGCGCCGCTGACGCCGTTCTGGGCATTCTGCGCAAAAAAAATGCCGGGCCACGCGGGCCCGGCAAGTCTAACAGGGAGGATTCACGTCTGGGAGACGTCAGGTGACGGCCAACAGGGAGGAAGGACCGGCACCTGGAGCAATGTTGCGGCGCAACATCGTTCGAGTGATGAAATATGCCCCAATTGCCCAAAGATCAAGCGCGCGACAGGCAGGCAGCCATGCGCCTTGCGCATGACACAGGGATTTTATCGCAATGCGATAGGAACGACTCGCGTCAGAAGCGCCAGTCGCGGGTCTGCTGCAACAGGAAATCACGCAGCACAACCACGCGCTTGGAGTTCCTGAGCTCTTCGGGATAGGCGAGATAGGTGGTGAAGGACGGTCCCTCCACCTCCGGCATCACACGTACCAGGTTGGGATTGTTCGCGCCCAGGTAATCGGGCAGCGACGCAAGTCCCAATCCGCTCTCGACCGCGAGGAGCA
Organism: Alphaproteobacteria bacterium; assembly: GCA_033844555.1. Classification (GTDB taxonomy): domain Bacteria; phylum Pseudomonadota; class Alphaproteobacteria; order Futianiales; family Futianiaceae; genus Futiania. The sequence continues at coordinate 1,142 of JAJLJT010000360.1, forward strand.
CACCATAGATGTTGTTCACGCGCAAGATGGGATCGCGGCGCTGTCCCGGCGGCAGGCCGGCGGTCAGCAGCCAGTTCAGATCCTTGAGCGACCGGCTCACCTGCTCCCCATAGATGATGACCTGGTGCCGGTCCAGTTCCTCCAGCGCGTGCGGCGTGCCGTGCTGCGCGAGGTAGCCGGCGGACGCGTAGATGTGGTGGTTCACCTCGATGAACTTGCGCTGGATAAGGTCGGGCTGCACCGGCTTCCACATGCGGATGGCGACGTCGGCCTCGCGCATGCCGAGATCCAGCTCCCGCTCGTCGAGGATGAGCTGAACGCGGATGTCGGGATAGAGGTCCACGAACTCCTTCATGCGCGGCGTGAGCCACGTCGAGCCGAAGCCCACCGTCGTCGTGATGCGCAGGTCGCCGCGCGGCTTCTCCTTGCTGTCGCGCAACAAGGCCTCGGTCAGCGCCAGCTTGCCGAAGACGTCATGCGCGGTCTTGAACAGCAGGTCCCCCTGCTCCGTCAGGATCAGGCCACGGGCGTGCCGGTGAAACAGATGCACCCCGAGCGAGTCTTCCAGCGAGCTGATCTGCCGGCTGACGGCGGACTGGCTGAGCCCCAGGTTCTCGCCCGCATGCGTGAAGCTGCCCGCCTCCGCCACGGCGTGAAAGACGCGAAGTTTGTCCCAATCCATGGTGCCCGTTACGCTCCCCCGGCCTTCGTTTTGTTGTTGCGCTGCAAAACTAGCACAGCCGTCATGTTTTTCGACCCGCAAGGCGGCGCGACGCAAGAGTCTTTCGCCATGGCGGCAGAATTTTTCCCATCGTGAATGATACGCCGCGGGTCAGGCGACCGCTTCCGCAGCGTGACCGGCGGATGCGAGGAAACGTTCGGCCTCCAGCGCCGCCATGCAGCCCATGCCGGCCGCCGTCACCGCCTGGCGGTAGACCTTGTCCTTCACATCGCCCGCGGCATAGACGCCGGGCACGTTCGTCGCCGTCGAGTCGGGCGCGGTCACGATGTAGCCGCCCGCGTCCATGTCGACCTTGCCCTTGAAGAGCGCGGTCGCCGGATCGTGGCCGATGGCGACGAACACGCCGTCGGTCGCAAGCTCCCGCGTCTCCCCGGTCGCGGTGCTGCGCAACCGCACGCCGGTCACGCCGGGCGGATTGTCGTCGCCGAGGATTTCCTCGACCACATGGTTCCAGACGATCTCGACCTTGGGATGATCGAACAGGCGCTGCTGCAGGATCTTCTCCGCCCTGAGCGAATCGCGGCGGTGCACGAGCGTCACCTTGCTGGCGAAATTGGTGAGGAACAGCGCCTCCTCCACGGCGGAGTTGCCGCCGCCGACCACGACCACCTCGCGGTTGCGGTAGAAGAAGCCGTCGCAGGTCGCGCACGCCGAGACGCCGAAGCCCTGGAACGTCTGCTCCGACGGCAGCCCGAGCCAGCGGGCCTGCGCGCCCGTCGCGATCACCAGCGTCTCGCCGTAATAGATGTCGCCGCTGTCGCCCACCGCCTTGAACGGCCGCCGCGACAGGTCGACGTCGACGATGGTGTCGGAAACGATGGTCGTGCCCACATGCTCCGCCTGGGCGCGCATCTGCTCCATGAGCCACGGCCCCTGGATCGCCTCGGCGAAGCCCGGATAGTTCTCCACGTCCGTCGTGATGGTGAGCTGCCCGCCCGGCTGGATGCCCGCCACCAGCACCGGCTCGAGCATGGCGCGCGCGCCATAGATGGCGGCGGTGTAGCCCGCCGGTCCGGATCCGATGATGAGCTGCTTGGTGCGGTACTCGGCCATGTCGTGCCTCGCTGGTCTGGTGCGGCCGGCGCGCCCTGCTTGCGTGGCGCGTCCGGGGGCGAAAGTGTCCGGACAGATACTTAGCCGCCCGCGCGGGCCACGCCAAGCCCCGCGGCCCCTCCGCCCTCTTTACGGTTTGTTTGTCATCTCATTAGGGCCTTCTTCAGCATTCCCCCCCCACAATGGCTGCGGACATGCTGAAGTCCGGACACTTGCCGACGGCCGACGAAACAGTGAACACAGTCAAGAACATGTCCCGGAGCACGGAACGGAAGCTGCTCGACGAGCTGCGCGCCCTGCGCCTGAGCGAGCAGCGCTTCCGCGATTTCACGCGCTCCACCTCGGACTGGTTCTGGGAGCTGGACGAGAACCTGCGCTTCGTGGGCATGACCGACGGGCTGCGGCAGGCCTATGGGATGGACGATACCGGCATCGTCGGCAAGACGCCCTGGGAGGTGGCCGACGCCGACGCCGAACGCCACCCCGCCTGGCGCAGGCACCGCGAGGATCTGCTGGCCCACCGCCCCTTCCGCGACTTCCGCGTGACGCGGGAGCTTGCGGACGGCCGGGTGCGCCACCTGCGCATCAGCGGCGTTCCGATCTTCGGCGAGAACGGACACTTCTACGGCTATCGCGGCACGACGACGGACGAGACCGAGGTGGTCGAGGCGCGCGAACGCGCCGAACACGCCGAGGAGCGGCTGCAATCGGCGATCTCGGCGCTGGCCGACGGCTTCGCGGTGTTCGATCCCGACGACCGGCTGGTCGTGTTCAACGAACCCTACCGGCGCATGCTGGACGACGACAGCGACGTCATCGCCAAGGGCGCGACGTTCGAGGAGATCCTGCGCGCGCTGTGCGGACCGGGCGGGCTGCTGAAGGTCGACGGCGACCTGGAAGGCTTCGTCGCACGCCGCATGGAAAGCCACCGGCGCGGACAGGTCGAGGTCGAATTCGAGCTGAAGGACGGCAACTGGGTCCGGGTGCGCGAACGCCGCGCGCCCGACGGGTCGACCGTGCTGATCATCAGCGACTTCACGCAGCTGAAGAAGGCCGCGCTGGACCTGGAAATGGTCTCGCGCGAGCTGGAAGGCCGGGTCGACAAGCGCACGCTGGAACTGGCCGAGCGCAACGCCCGGCTGGCCGAGGAAATCCGCGGCCGCGCCGAGGCCGAGAACCAGTTGCGCGAGGCGGAGCGCGACTATCGCGAGCTGTTCGAGAACGCCGGCATCGGGATCTACCGGACCTCGCTCGACGGCAAGTGGCTGCGCGCCAATCCTGCGTTGGTGGCGCTGAACGGCTACCGCACGGAAGAGGAATTCATCAGCGCGGTCAGCGACATCGGCAAGGAATGGTTCGTCGATCCCGACCGGCGCCGGCAGTTGCTGGAAATGCTGAACGAGCAGGGCTCGGTCACCGACTTCACGTCCGAGGTCTACCGCCACCGCACCGGCGAGCGCATCTGGATCTCGGAGACGGCCCGCCTGGTGCGCGACAGCCGCGGCGCGCCGCTCTACTACGAGGGCACGGTGCAGGACGTCACCGCCCAGAAGCGGATCGAGGTCGCGCTGCGCCAGGCCAAGGACGAGGCGGTCATGGCCTCGAAGTCGAAGTCGGACTTCCTCGCGCACATGAGCCACGAACTGCGCACGCCGCTCAACGCCATCCTCGGCTTCACCGAGGTGATGCAGCTGAAGATCTTCGGCCCCGTCGGCTCCAAGCAGTACGAGGACTATCTCGACAACATCCAGACCAGCGGCAAGCACCTGCTGTCGCTGATCAACGACCTGCTCGACCTGTCGAAGATCGAGGCCGGCCGCTGGGACATGTACGAGGACACGGTCAACGTCGCCGAGCTGATCGAAACGATCGTGCGCCTGACGCGGCCCACGGCCGACAAGCGGAAGCTGCACGTCGTCACCAATGTGCCGAACGACCTGCCCGACCTCTATTGCGACTCGCGCGCGATCAAGCAGGTGGTGCTGAACCTGCTGTCCAACGCGACGAAGTTCACGCCGGAACAGGGGCGTATCTCGATTACCGCCTCGCTGCGGCCCGACGACAGCCTGCGCATCACGGTCGCCGACACCGGCATCGGCATCGCGGAGGAGGACCTGCCGCGCGTGCTCGAACCCTTCGTGCAGACCCGCACAAGCTCGATGACCTCCACGACGGGCACGGGCCTCGGCCTGCCGCTGGCCAAGTCGTTGATGGAACAGCACGGCGGCAAGCTGACGCTCGCCAGCATGGCCGGCCTCGGCACGACCGCGATCGTGGAGTTCCCCTCCTACCGCACGCGCAAGACCGACCGCGGCGGCGACCAGGTTTTCGAGGTGGCCGTGTGAGGCGCGCGGTGACGGGCGCACCCGTCATTGACAGC
>JAJLJT010000361.1:0-6319 GCA_033844555.1 Alphaproteobacteria bacterium
AGCAGCCAGCCGGTCTGCTCCTCGGGATGATCGGCAAGGCGCGCCTCGATCCGCTCCGCCAGTTGCACAACCTCCTCGCGGCTGGCAGCGGCCGGGTCTTCGGCGACGCGCGTGGCGAACGGCTGCGCGGGCAAGCCCGGGTCGCCAAGCCAGACATACCCACCGACCGCGAGCGCGGGCACCAGCGCCATGACCGCCGCCGCCACGGTCCGATGCAGCCGCCCCGCACCGTCTGCCGCGCCCGTGCGGACCTCCGCCGCCTCCGCGGCAGCCAGCAGGCGCCGCCCGATCTCGGCGCGCGCTTCGGCGGCCTCGCGTGCCGATATCAGGCCCGCGGCCGCATCCCGTTCGACCTGCGCAAGCTGGTCGCGATAGACCTCGGCGCTGGAGGCATCGTGCGCGCGCACATGCGCCTCGCGCCGCCGGAGCGGGGCGATCAGGGCCGCGACGGCGCCCAGCGTCATCAGGGCAGCCAGCAGGACGAACAGCAGGGTCGAAACGCTCATCGGGGCACTCCGCGACGCCAAACGGGCGCACCCTACCCGCGCGCGCCCGCGAAGGGTAGTGTCAGGACGCCGCGGCCTGCTGCCTGCTTCGGCAAGGGCCAGTCTCTCAGCGCGCCTGCGTGCCGCGGATCTCGGCCAGCGTCTTCGCGGGCAGGATCGCTTCGGGGTCCAGCCGGACTTCGACGATCGCCGGCCCGCCGCTGTCGAGCGCACGCCGGAACGCAGGTGCGAACTCCTCCGTCCGCTCCACCGTCTCGCCATGCCCGCCATAGGCGCGCGCGAGCGCCGCGAAATCGGGATTGGTGAGGTCCGTGGCGCTGACCCGGCCGGGATAGGCCTTCTCCTGGTGCATGCGGATCGTGCCGTACATGGAGTTGTTGACGACCACGGTGACGAGGCCCAGCCCATACTTCGCCGCCGTCGCCATCTCCTGCCCGGTCATCAGGAAACAGCCGTCGCCCGCGAAGTTCACAACGGTGCGTTCGGGTGCGACGCGCTTCGCGCCGACCGCGGCGGGCAGGCCGTAGCCCATCGACCCGCTGGTCGGCGCCAGCTGCGTGCGCCAGTGGCGGAAGCGGTGGAAGCGGTGGACCCAGGCCGTGTAGTTCCCGGCCCCGTTGGAGACGATGGCATCCTCCGGTACCATCTCGCCCACGGTTCGCACGACCTCGGCCATCTGCACAGGACCTGCGTTCGGAACCGGCTGCGACCAGGCGAGGAAGCCGGCGCGTGCTTCCTTCGTCCGCTCCGCCCAGGGACGCGCGCGCGGCGGAGCGAGGTTCGCCAGCGCTGCCGTCATCGCCTTCGCGCCCGCCGCGAGCCCGAGCGCGGGCCGGTAGACATGGCCGATCTCGTCCGCCGAGGCGTGAGCGTGGATCAGCACCTGCTCCGGATCGGGCGGGGTGACGAGCGTGTAGCCGGACGTGGTCATCTCCCCGAGCCGCGCACCGAGGACGAGCAGGACGTCGGCGTCCTTCACGCGGGCGGCAAGCTGCGGATCGATTCCGATACCGACGTGACCGGCATAGGATGCGCTGTCGCCGGACATGTAGTCCTGACAGCGCAGCGACAGGCCGACCGGCAGTTCCCAGGCCTCGGCGAAGGCGCGCAGGTCGCGCGCGGCGTTTCCGTCCCAGCCGCCGCCGCCAGCGATCACGAAGGGCCGTTCGGCACGCGACAGCAGATCGGCGAGCGTGTCCATGTCAGCGCTCGCGGGATGCGCCGCGACGGCCCGGGCCGGCCGCACGTCGGTTGCCTCCGCATGCTCGCGCAGCATGTCCTCCGGCAGTGCCAGCACGACCGGGCCCGGCCGGCCCGAGACTGCGATGTGGAAGGCGCGGCTCACATATTCGGGCACGCGGGCGGGGTCGTCGATTTCGGCCGCCCACTTGGCGAGCGGGCCGAACATCGCGCGGTAGTCGACCTCCTGAAAGGCTTCCCGGTCGCGCTGGTCGCGCCCGACCTGCCCGATGAAGAGGATCATCGGCGTGGAGTCCTGGAAGGCGATGTGGACGCCGGCGCTTGCGTTGGTCGCACCGGGCCCGCGGGTCACGAACGCGATGCCGGGCTTGCCGGTCATCTTGCCCGCGGCCTCCGCCATGATGGCCGCACCGCTTTCGTGGCGGCAGACGGTCACGCCGATCTCGCGGCCGACGAAGGCGTCGAGCACGGCGAGGAAGCTCTCGCCCGGCACGCAGAAGGCGTGGTCGGCCCCGTGGCCGATCAGCGCGTCGACAAGGATCTCGGCACCGGTGCGCGCGGCTTTCGTCATGTCATCCCCCATGTGCTGGCCCCTTGCGGGCCGGTTCGGGCGGTCTGGCCGCCTCTTCAGGATGCCGGCGGGCGGCGTCTGGCCGCCTGCGCCGGCCGATCAGCTCCAGTCGGGTCTCGGGATGGCGCGGTGCGCGGCCCTGAGCGCCTCCGACCAGCTTTCGCTGATCATGCGGAAATAGCCGTCGTCCTCCATGATGCGGCGGCGCAGCTCCACCTGGGCGGCGTCGCGGCGGATCACCACGAGGTCGATCGGCATGCCCACGGTCAGGTTGGAGCGCAGCGTCGAATCCATCGAGATGAGCGCCAGCTTCACCCCGTCGTAGAGGTCGGTGTCAAATGTGACGGCGCGATCGAGGATCGGCTTGCCGTACTTGTGCTCCCCGATCTGCAGGAAGGGTGTGTCAGCCGTCGCCTCGATGAAGTTGCCCGCAGCGTAGATCTGGAAGAGGCGCATGGTCCGCCCGGCGATCTGCCCGCCGAGCAGCAGGGACACGTCGAAGCTCACCCCCTGTTCCTTCAAGGCCTCGCCATCGATCCGGTAGGCCTCGCGGACAGCACGCCCGACGAGTTGGGCCGCACGGAACATGGTCGGCACGGACATGAGCGTTTCGACCTTGCCCGTCGCCTCGTCCTCCAGCCCCTCGGCCAGCATGTTCACGATCGCCTGGCTGAGTGCCAGGTTGCCCGCCGTCAGCATCACCATCACCCGCTCGCCCGGGTTCTCGAACAGGTGCATCTTGCCGAAGGTGGAGATGTGGTCGACGCCGGCATTCGTCCGCGTGTCTGACAGCAGGACGAGGCCGTCGCGAAGATGCAGCGCAACGCAATAGGTCATGGCGGAAGCTCCTGCGCGGGCAGGGACGGCCGGTACGCGGCCGGTGGGAGTCGTTGAGGTCACTGTCGGGCCCTGCGCGACCGAATACACATGTCGGACAAGGCCAATAGCGCAAACGCGCAGGCAGCGCCAGAGCGCGTCACGCAAGCCACCCCTACATCAGGAAGAAGCGCCGGATCTCCTCATCCAGCCGCGCCGTCCGGTCGATATAGTCGCTCAGCACCTCGTGCAGGCCCGCGGCGAAAATGTCGTCGATGCGCGCGTACTTCAGACGCGCGTGCAGCTCCGAGGCAAGCCTGTGCGGCTCCCCGCCGCGGGCGTTCATCTCTCCGGTCAGGAGGTCGAGGTTGACGACGATCTGGTCGAAGGAGGCCCGCATGGAGCGCGGCATCTCGGGCCGCAGAACCAGAAGTTCGGCGACGTTCCAGGGCTTGATCCGGTCCTTGTAGACCCAGTGATAGGCCCGAAGCGCCGACACCGCCCGCAGCAGCGCCGTCCAGTGGTGGTAGTCGAGCGCGCCCCCCACCGGCTCGTGGCTCGGCAGCAGCACATGGTACTTCACGTCGAGGATGCGCGCCGTGTCGTCCGCCCGCTCCACATAGGTGCCGAGCTGCGTGAAGTAATAGGCATCCGATCGGAGCATCGTGTTCTTGTAGGCGCCGTTGAACTGGAGCGCGCGCCGTTTCGCCCAGTCCAGCACGCGCGCGATTCCGGTCTGGGTGAAGTCGGCGTCGGTCAGCGCCCGGGCTTCCAGCCACGTCTCGTTGACGGCGTCCCACATGTCCTTCGTCAGCGCGGTACGCACGGCCCGCGCGTTGGCGCGCGCCGTCGTGATGCAGGACAGGATGCTCGACGGATTACCCGGGTCGCGCGCGAGATAGGGTATGACACCGTCCGCGGTCGGCGCCCGGCCCGTCGCGCGAAACCCCGGTTCGCAGCCCGTCGCGATCAATGTCGACGTCCACTCCGAATCCCGGGACGTGCTGCTGATGCTGCCCATGCGCAGGCCCACTTCGAGCATGCGCGCCACGAAATCCATCCGCTCGACGTAGCGCGCGAGCCAATAGAGACTGTTTGCGGTCCGGCTGAGCATCACGCGCCCTCCCCGCCAACCGCGCCGCGCGGGCTCAGAACCCAGGTGTCCTTGGTGCCGCCGCCCTGGCTCGAATTGACGACGAGCGAGCCTTCGCGCAGCGCGACGCGGGTCAGGCCTCCAGGCACGATGCTCACCTCCTCGCCGACCAGAACGAACGGGCGCAGGTCGACATGGCGGGGCGCGACCCCGCTGTCGACGAAGGTCGGACAGGTGGACAGGGCGAGCGTGGGTTGCGCGATATAGTCCTGCGGGCGCGCCTTGAGCTGCGCGGCGAACGCGTCGCGCTCGGCCTTCGAGGCGGTCGGGCCGACCAGCATCCCGTAGCCGCCCGATCCGTGCACCATCTTCACGACCAGCTGATCGAGATTGTCGAGGACGTGGGACAGCTCGTCCGGCTTGGCGCAGTTCCAGGTCGGCACGTTCTTCAGGATCGGCTCCTCGCCGAGGTAGAAGCGCACCATCTCCGGCACGTACATGTAGACGGCCTTGTCGTCGGCGATGCCCGCGCCCACGGCGTTGGCGACCGTGACGTTGCCCTTTGCATAGGCATCGACCAGGCCGGGCACGCCCAGCACCGACTCCGCCTTGAAGACGCGCGGGTCGAGATAGTCGTCGTCGATCCGCCGGTAGATCACGTCCACGCGCTTCGGACCCGACGTCGTGCGCATGTAGACCGTCGCGTTCTCGACGAAGAGGTCCGCGCCTTCGACCAGTTCGATCCCCATCTCGTCGGCGAGGAAGGAATGCTCGTAGTAGGCGGAGTTGTAGGCTCCGGGCGTCAGCAGCGCGACCGTCGGTTCATGACCGCAGTTGCGCGGCGCGACCGAACGCAGCGTCTCCAGCAATTGCTCGGGATAATGCGAGACCGGCTCGATCAGGTTGCGGGCGAACAGTTCCGGGAAGAGGCGCATCATCACTTCCCGGTTCTCGATCATGTAGGAGACGCCCGAGGGCGTGCGGCAATTGTCCTCCAGCACGTAGAACTCGTCCGGCCCGGTGCGCACCATGTCGATGCCCGCGATGTGGGTATAGACGCGTCCCGGCACCTCCAGCCCCTGCATGACCGGCAGATAGCTTTCGTTTCCGGCGACCAGCGCCTCGGGCACATGACCGGCCCGCACGATCTCGCGGTCGTGATAGATGTCGTGCAGGAAGGCGTTGAGCGCCTTGACCCGCTGTTCCAGCCCACGTTGCAGCAGCGCCCATTCCGACGCGTCGAGCACCCGCGGAATGATGTCGAAGGGGATCAGCCGCTCCGGGTCGCCGCCCTCGGTGTAGACCGCGAAGGTGATGCCGATGCGGCGGAAGAGGTACTCCGCCTCCTCGCGCTTGAGTCGCACCACGTCGGCCGGCATCGCCTCCAGCCAGCGCCGCACCATCTCGTACTGCGGACGGCAGGCATCGCCCCACCCTCCCATCTCGTCGAAGACGTGTGCCACCCTGCTTTCTCCGCTTCACCTGGCTTTTCGCACTGCAACAGATTGGCGCGCGCGAAGGTTGCAGGTCAAGCTGCAGGTCGGAAACGGCCGCGAACGGCGCGACCGAAGGGCGTGCGCTCAGGCGCTTGCACGGGTGCAGTGCAGGTCGCGGATACGGCCGTCGTCGAGCCCGTAGCACCAACCGTGCACGCTGAGGTCCTGCCCACGTGCCCACGCATCCAGCACGATCGGGGTTTCGCAAACCGAGCGTACCTGATCGACGACGTTCAGTTCGCACAGGCGATTGTGCCGTGCGGCGGCATCGAGCGGCTCCAGCTCGGCCGCATGGCGGGTTGCGATTTCCTGGATCGGGCGCAGCCAATAGTCGATCAGCCCATGACGCCGGCCGTCCACGGCGGCATGGACGCCGCCGCAGCCGTAGTGCCCGCAGACGATCACATGGCGGACCTTCAGCACCTCGACCGCGAACTGGAGGGTGGACAGCACGTTGATGTCGGCGCGATGGACCAGGTTGGCGACGTTGCGGTGGACGAACACCTCCCCAGGCGCCAGCCCCGTGATGACGTTCGCGGGCACGCGGCTGTCGGAACAGCCGATCCAGAAGAACTCCGGCGTCTGCAGCTTGGACAGGGCCGCGAAATAGTCCGGCTGCTCCGCGATGCGTTCGGCG
>JAJLJT010000362.1:0-2898 GCA_033844555.1 Alphaproteobacteria bacterium
CCGAGGCAGAGGATCACGTCGGGCACGGCATCCACGGGCAGGACGAAATAGGCCAGCGCCGCCAGCAGCGTCAGCCGCACCCGGCGCGGCGTGCGCGGATCGAACGCGGCGTAATAGGCCGCGGCGGCATCTTCCGCGAACGGAACGCGGGCGAGGAGGCGGCCGAGCTTGGCCCAGAAGCCCTCCCTCACGATACGCTCGTGCCGGTCCGAGGGCGCGGGCACGCGGTAGGGCGTGCCATCTATCCGGGTCGTGACGTCCTCGGCGGTCATGTGCGCTTCCTCCATCCTCGTCCAAGGCCCCTGTCCCGATCCACGCGGTTGCGGGGCGAAGAGACTGGCGCTCGTCCTGAAACGCGATATGGTCGCGCACCCGCGGCTGCTTCAAGGGTTGGGCCGCGGCTCACAAGAAGCGCGCAAGGACAAGAGGGACGCGATGAAGCTGGACGGGAACATTGCAGCGGTGGTGACGGGCGGGGCTTCCGGCCTCGGCGAGGCGACGGCGCGGGCGCTGGCGGCGAAGGGCGTGAAGGTTGCCCTGTTCGACATGAACGCGGAGCGCGGGGCCCAGGTCGCGGGCGAGATCGGCGGCACCTTCTGCGCCTGCGACGTGACGAAGCCGGACGACGTCGAGCGCGCGCTGGCGGACGCGCGCGCCGCGCACGGGCAGGAGCGCGTCCTCGTCAATTGCGCCGGCATCGGCCCCGCGCAGAAGACCGTCTCCAAGGGCCGCGCGCACGATCCGGCGCTGTTCAACAAGGTCATCGCCGTCAACCTGATCGGCAGCTTCAACTGCCTCTCGCAGTCGGCTGCAGGCATGAGCGAGGCCGAACCGCTGACCGCGGACGGGGAGCGCGGCGTGGTCGTCAACACGGCCTCGGTTGCGGCCTTCGACGGGCAGATCGGGCAGGTGGCCTATGCGGCGTCGAAGGGCGGCATCGTCGGCATGACCCTGCCTGCGGCGCGCGACCTCGCAAACCTGGGCGTACGGGTGTGCACGATCGCGCCGGGGCTGTTCCTCACGCCGCTGCTGCAGTCGCTGCCGCAGCAGGTGCAGGACTCGCTGGGCGCGCAGGTGCCGTTCCCCTCGCGCCTCGGCAGCCCCGCTGAATACGCCGCGCTGGCGGTCCACATCGCCGAGAATTCCATGCTCAACGGCGAGGTGATCCGCCTCGACGGCGCGATCCGCATGGCGCCGAAGTAGGGCCGGTCAGGCCGCGAACTGATCCATGAGGCGGGCAAGGTCGATGTCCCGCTGCGTCAGCCCGCCCGCATCATGGGTCGACAGCGTCACGTCCACCGTGCGGTAGACGTTGAACCACTCGGGATGGTGGTCCATCTTCTCAGCGGCCAGAGCCACCCGGGTCATCCACCCGAAGGCGGCGTTGAAGTCCCGGAAGGTGAAGGTCTTTGTGATGGCGTCGCGGCCATAGACCTCCGCCCAGCCGTCGAGGGTGTTCATGGCCGCGTCGCGCGCGTCGCCTTCGAGCTTGTCGTTCGGCATGGTCCTGGTCTCTCCCTGGGAGGGCCGCCCGCCGAACGGGCAGCCTGTTCTGGTTTGGGCGGAGACCAACAGGACGCGGGCCGCACGTCAAGGCTTGATCGGACGGTGGGAAGGACAGGGTACAGCATGGCCGACAGGGCAGACGGACGCGAAAACGCCTGGGCGCACTTGATGGCGCCGAGCATCGACGACCTCGCGCAGATCGCGGAGGACGCCTTCGCGCGCCTGCCGGAGGTGTTCGCGCGCCGCTGCGGCGACATTGCGATCCTCGTCGTCGATTTTCCCGACGAGCAGACGGCTGAGGACCTCGAACTGGAAACCCCCTTCGACCTGCTGGGGCTCTACGAGGGGATCGACCTTGCGACCGCGTCGAGCTTCGATGCGCCGGAAGCCCCCAACCGCATCGTCCTGTTCCGCCGGGCGCTGCTCGACTATTGGGCGGAGCACGAGGAAACGCTGGGCGATCTCGTGACCCACGTGCTCGTGCACGAGATCGGGCACCATTTCGGCCTCTCCGACGACGACATGGAGGCGATCGAGGCTGCGGCCCGGTGAGGGCAAGGTAGGGCCGAGGGGCCTACCCGGTCCGCCCCGAGAGTACTTCCTCCACCCACGCCGGGACGACCTCGCTCGCCGGGCCATACCGCCCTTCGTGGAAGTCGGTGCGCACCTCCGACGGCGCGAGATTGAGTTCCAGCGTGCGCGCCCCCGCGGCGCGGGCCGCACGCACGAAGCCCGCCGCCGGATAGACGCTGCCCGACGTGCCGATCGCCGCGAACAGGGCGCAATCGGCCAGCGCCACCTCGATCTCGTCCATGTGGTAGGGCATCTCCCCGAACCACACGACGTCGGGACGCAATTCGCCAGTATGGCCGCAAGCGGCGCAGGCCCTACCGGGATCGAGGGCGGCGCGGTCGGCGCACACGTCGCCGCAGGCCATGCAGCGCGTCTTTGCGAGTTCCCCATGCATGTGGAGGAGCCGGGTGCTGCCCGCCTGCTCGTGCAGGTCGTCGACGTTCTGGGTCACGACGAGGACGTCTCCCGGCCACTCCCGCTCCAGCCGGGCAAGCGCCAGGTGCGCGGGGTTGGGATGGGCGCCTGCGAGGTTCTCCCGCCGCGCGGAGTAGAAGGCGAGAACCAGTTCGGGATCGCGCGCGAACCCCTCCGGCGTCGCCACGTCCTCCAGATCGTAGCGCGTCCACAGCCCGCCCACGTCGCGGAAGGTGCCGAGGCCCGATTCCGCCGAGATGCCGGCACCGGTCAGGACCACGATGGAGGGATGAAGGGCGGGCGGTGTCGGGGACATGGGTCGGGTTTCTCCGGGTCTTGCATTCTTGCAGCGTGTCTGGCATAGGGGCGCCCGCTGAGCGGGTCCGCCCCGCCATGAACAGCGCC
>JAJLJT010000363.1:0-6347 GCA_033844555.1 Alphaproteobacteria bacterium
GCGAGGCAATGGGGCAGGACCGCGCGGAAGCGGTCCTCCAGATAGGTGTCGTAGCCCGGAAAGGACGGGTCGCGGGACTTGCGCACCTGCGCGGCGGAGACGGTCGCCTCCGCCATCGTCTCGAAGCACAGAAAGTCGAGACGCCCGTGCGCGGCATTGGCCTCGGCCGGCGAGATGCGGTCGCCCCACCAGGCCGAGCCGGAACCGATCCTGATCGTCATGGCCGCCGCTCCCCGCCCGTTCCGGGCCTTGCGGTCATTCCGCCGCTTCGCCCACGCTCCGGCCCGTGGGGCCGTCGTATTCGACCTCGTCGTGGTTGGCGATCTTGCGCCAGCCGCGCTCGCGCTTCACCTCCTCGACCGCGTGGGCGGAGATGCCCGCCGCGCGCGGCACGAAGATGAAGACGCGCGCGACCCGCCAGTCGAAGCCGAGGTCGCACAGCACCGCCGCCATGATGCCGTCGATGTTGAGCGGGATATGGCGGCCCGTCGCCTCCTCGATGGCGTCCTGGATGGCGAGCGCGAGATTGAGGTTGTCGCCGCGCAAGCCAAGCTCCCCCGCCATCTTGACGAGGCAGTCGACGCGGTCGTCGCGGTGCGGGTGCAGCGGGTGGCCGTAGCCCTCGATCCGCTCCTTCGCCTTGCGCGAGTCCGCGACGATGGCCCGCGCCTTGTCGGCCAGGGACTGGCCGGCGGCCTTCGCCTCCTCCACCCAGATCTGCAGCTTGCGCGCGATCTCCTGGCCCGCGCCGCCGTGCACGTCGCCGATGGTCAGGATTCCGGCGGCCACGCAGGCCTGCAGCGGCACGCCCGAGGCGGCGACGATCCGGCTCACCGCCGAAGGCGCCACGATGCCGTGGTCGATCACGGAGACCATCAGCGCGTTCAGAAGCTTCGCCTCTTCCTTCGACGGCACGCGCTGCTGGTAGAGCACGAACATCGCCGCCCCGAAGTCGAGGTTCTCCATCAGGTCCTGGATCTGGTAGCCGCCGATCGAGGCCCCGTCGTCGTCGAAGGTCGAGATGGCCGTGCGCCATTTCTTGTCGGTCATTGTCGTCTGCTCCCTGAAAATTCAGCCGGCCGGAAGGCCGAGGACGTTGCGCGCGATGATGTTGCGCTGGATCTCGTTGCTGCCGCCGTAGATCGTCGCGGGCCTGGCCTTGTAATAGGCCGCGAGCACGTTGATTTCCGCCGCGCCCACGTCGACCTCTCCGGCGAGGCCGCCCGCCGCGCCCGCCGTCTCGATGATGAGGTCGGCGATGCGCTGGAAGGTCTCGGTCGACCAGATCTTCAGCAGCGACACGTCGGGGCCGAGCGGCTCTCCCCGCGTCAGGATCCCGGCGAAATGGTGATAGGCGTTGGCGAGGTGCGCCACGTCGAGTTGCAGCCCCGCGAGCTTGTCGCGGAACACCGGATCGTCCAGCACGCCGCATGCCTCCGCCGTCTCGACCAGCACATGCAGGCCGTATTCGGCGAACTTCGGACTGCCGAGCGAGACCCGCTCGAACCCCAGCAGCGACTTGGCCACCGTCCAGCCGCGGTTGAGACCGCCCACCAGGTTCTCGGCAGGAACCCGGACATTGTCGAAGAAGACCTCGCAGAACTCCTCGTGCCCCGCGATGTCGCGGATCGGCCGCACCTCAATGCCGGGCGTGGCGATATCCACCAGCAGGAAGCTGATCCCCTCCTGCTTCTTCACGTCCGGGTCGGTGCGGGCCAGCACGAAGATGTGCGTCGCGTCCTGGGCGAGCGTCGTCCAGATCTTCTGGCCGTTGATCACGAAATGATCGCCGTCCGCCACCGCGCGGGTGCGCAGCGACGCGAGGTCGGAGCCCGCGCCCGGTTCCGAATAGCCCTGGCACCAGATCTCGTCGCACGAGAGGATTCCCGGCAGGAACCGGCGGCGCTGGTCCTCGGTGCCGAAGCGCATCAGCACGGGGCCGATCATCAATATGCCGTGGTCCTGGAAGCGCGCGATGCCGTGGCGCTCCTGCTCCTCCAGGAAGATCAGCAGCTTGGAGGCCGAGAGCCCCATGCCGCCGTACTCCGCGGGCCAGGCGGGCGCGATCCAGCCCTTGCGCGCCATGCGGCGGTACCAGTCCTCCAGGTCGCGCCAGCGCAGCCGCCGCGGCGGATAGCGCAGATGCGCCGGGTAGTTCGCCACGAACTCCGCGCGGATGTGCTCGCGGAATTCCTCGTCGGTGAGCGCGTCCCAGTCGCGCTCCTGCGGCACGCCGTAAGCCGTCACGACCGCCCCTCCCCCTTGACCTGTCCCGGCAGCGCGCCGCCGATGGGTGCGCGCGCGCCGAACCGGCGTTGATGCTCCGCCGCGTTGCCGAGCCATGCGGCCAGCACCAGCGCGCGGTTGACGTAGACGCCAAGCTCGTACTCGTCGGTGAAGCCGATGGCGCCGTGAAGCTGCACGGACTGGCCCGCGACCAGACGGCCCGCGATGGCGGCCCGGGCCTTCAGGCTGCTCGCCGCGGTCTCCCAGCCGTCGAGATTGCCAGCGCCCCCGGCCAGCGCGCGCACGGTCGCATCGAGCGTGGTGCGCGCAAGCTCCTTCTGGATCCACAGGTCGACGGCGCGGTGCTGCAGCGCCTGGAAGCTGCCGATGGGCCGGTTGAACTGCTCGCGCGTGCGCAGATAGTCGAGCGTGATGTCGAGCGCGCGCTCGATCAGGCCGGTCATCTCCGCGCTCGCGGCGACCGTCGCCTCGGCGAGCGCGGCGCGGAGGATGGCTGCGCCCTCGCCCGGTGCCGCAAGGCAGTTCTCCGCCGGAACCAGCGCGTCCGAGAAGGTCACCCGCAGGCTGCGCGTGCCGTCCGCCGCGCGCTCGGCCGCGACGTCGACGCCCTCCTGCCCCGCTTCCGCCCAGTAGAGGCCGAGGCCTCCATCGGCGGACGCCGACACGATGAAGCCGTCGGCGCCGGGCACGGGGATGAAGCGGCTCTCGCCGCCCAGGTGCACGCCGTCGCCCGCGGGCACGGCGCGGACATGGGTTCCCGTCACGTCGATGCCGCCGCGCACGCCCTGCCACGCGACGCCCGGCAGCAGGTCGCCCGCAACGAGGCGTGCGAGCAGGTCGTCGCGCAGCGCGCTTTCGGGTGCGCGGGACAGCACCCGCGCGGCGAGCACGGCGACCGGGACATAGGGTTCGGGGAAGGCCGCATAGCCCAGGCGCCGGGCGATGGCGGCAGCGGCCTCGAGGCCGAGGGCGAGACCGCCCTGCCCCTCCGGCACCAGCACGCCGAGCCAGCCCTGCTCGGCCATGTCGCGCCAGACTTTCGCGTCGAAGCCCTCGGCGCTGTCGCGCACCCGGCGCGTGCGGGCCACATCGGGCACGGCATAGGCGGCGACCGCATCGGCGATCATGCCGAGGGTTTCGGCATCCGCCTCCTCGGGCCCGGGCAAGGGAGGAATGGGAACAGGCGTGCTCATGAGGCCTTTCTCTCTTCATCTGCCGCGTCGCCGGGCGCATCGGGCGACGGGACGATCACCGCGTCGAGCGCGAGCGCGCCCTCGCCGGCGGGCAGGACCAGGAAGGGGTTGATGTCGATGCTGTCGAGCCAGTGCGCATTGGCCGCGGCGAAGCGGGAGACGGCGGCGAGCGCATGGGCAAGCGCCTCCACGTCCGCCGCGGGTGCGCCGCGCGCGCCAGCGAGAAGGCTTGCGGCCTTCGTCTCCGCGATCATGGCGCGCGCCTCCTCGACGCCGAAGGGGGCCGCGCGGAAGCGCACGTCGCGGAACACCTCCACGAACACGCCGCCGAGCCCGAACATGACGACGGGGCCGAAGGTCGGGTCGACGGTCACGCCGACGATGGTCTCCACGCCCTTGCGCGCCATCGGCGTCACGAGGATGCCGGAGAGGCGCGCCGTCGGTGCAGCCTCGCGGGCGCGGGACGTGAGCGTCTCGAAGCCCGCCCGCACGGCGGCGCGGTCCGCGACGTTCAGCAGAACCCCGCCGATCTCCGTCTTGTGGGCGATGTCGGGGGAGACGATCTTCATGGCGACGGGATAGCCCATGGCGTCGGCCGCCGCGGCCGCCTCGTCCGCGGAAGCCGCGAGCGTTTCCGGCAGGACAGGCAGCCCGGCCTCCGCCAGCAGGCGGCGCGCCGCAACCTCGTCGAGCGGACCGCCGGGCCGGGCGCACGCGGGCGGCAGGGCCGCCGCCGCGTCCTCGTCCCGCGCGAAGCTTTCCGCGAAGAAGCGCAGCGCCGCGACCGCCGCCATGGCGCGGTAGGGATCCTCGTAGACGAGGAAGCCCGCCTCCTCATAGGCGCGCACCGTCTCCGGATCGGCGAGCATGCACAGCACGATCAGCCGGTCGTGTCCTTCGGTCCCCTTGAGGATCGCGTCGCGCAAGCGCCCCGTCGCCCCGCGGTCCAGCGCGACCGTGGTGAAATAGCCCGCGAGCACGTCATAATCCGTCTCGGTGCACAGCACGCGCAGCGCGCGCTCCATCAGGCTCGCGTCGTTGACGATCTGGCCGGTGACGTCGAACGGGTTTTCCGGCGCGGCATGGGGCATGATCTCGCGGAGTTTCGCGCGCGCCCCCTCCGGCATGGGCGCGGCGTCGAGGCCGAACCGCTCGGCGAAGTCCGCCATCTGCACGCCGCCGCCGCCCGACACCGAGACGAGACCCACCCGCCCCGAGCCCGGGTAGATCCCGCGCGCGCAGGCGTAGGCGATGTCGACCTGGTCCTGGGTGGAGACCGCGCGCCACGCCCCGTACTGGCGCAGCACAGCGTGGTGGATCGCATCCGCCCCGGCGAGCGCGGAGGTGTGCGAACTGACCGCGCGCGCCCCCGCCGCGGACGAGCCGACCTTCATGAACACCACGGGCTTCTTCAGCGCGCGGGCGGTCTTGAGCGCTGAGACGAGGCGCGCCCCGTCGCGCACCCCCTCCGCATAGACCATCACGACCTTCACGTCCGGTTGGCGCACGACCCAGTCCAGCACCTCGGCCGCGTCCACGTCCATCTCGTTGCCGGTGGTGATGCAATAGGTGACGCCGAGACCGCGCTGGCGCGCCATGTAGGCGATATGCTGGCCGTGCGCTCCGCTCTGGCTCACCACGGCGACGGGGCCCGGCGAGGGCAGGCCGCGGTCGAGCGAGGTCGCGAACATGCCGAAGAAGCCGATCTCGGAATTGAACGCGCCGAGGCAATTCGGCCCCAGCACGCGCATGCCGGCCTCGCGCGCGACGCGCAGGATCTCCGCCTGCGCCTTCGCGCCCTCCGCCCCCGCCTCGGAAAAGCCTGAGGAGAAGACATAGACCCCCGCCATCCCCTTGGCCGCGCAGTCGCGCACGGCGTCCAGCGCCATGGCGGCGGGCACCGCGATCAGGCCGACGTCCGGCACCTCGGGAATATCGGCGACGCTGGGATAGGCGCGCAGGCCCTGCACCGTCTCCCGGCGCGGATTGACCGGGTAGAGCCCGCCCGCGAAGCCCGCCTCGCGCAGGAAGCGCAGCGCCCGGCCCGAAATGCGCGCCGGGTCGTCGGAGGCCCCGACGATCGCCACCGACCGCGGCCGGAACATGCGGGTAAGAGCGTCGGACCCTCGCGCGGGAACGGTCATGCGGGCACCTTCAGGATGGATGAGCGGGCGCGGGCGTCGCGCGGCGGACAGCGCCCGCAGGCGGCTGTACCGCGTGGTCGGGACCGAGGCCCGCCCCGGCGGCCGCGTCGATGGCGTGCGTCATGGCGACGAGTTTCGGCCCGACCGTCTCGACGAACGCCTCCCGGCTCATGCCCGCGGCGGGAACGCCGCAGTTGAGGATCACGAGTTCGCCGTCCACGCGCACCCGCAGGGGGGCGGCGCAGGCGTACATCTCGCGCCGCACGTCGCCGAAGGAACAGGCGAAGCCGCGCTCCGCGAAGGTCTCCACCGCCTCCTGCACCGCGCCTGCATAGCGCGCAAACCCGTCCGGGTCGGCGGAGCGCAACTCCTCCAGCAGGGCGTCGCGGTCGTCGGGCGCCAGGGCCGCGAGATAGGCCCGGCCCATGGAGCTTGCGAGGATCGAGAGCGTCGCCCCGATTTCCGGCAGCGTCAGGCGGTGGGCCCGGCTGCGCGCGCTTTCCACGAAGACCATGGTGTGCCGGTCGCGCATGCCCATGGACACCTGGCCCGCGACGTCGTTTGCCAGCTCGTGCATGAAGGGCCGCGCGATGTGCCGGATGCCGAGCCCCGCCAGCATCGGGTAGGCGAGCGTCAGGACCGCGGTGCCCAGCGCATAGCGCCCGAGCGTGGGCGAATGGCGCAGATAGCCAAGCTCCAGCAGCGTGCGTGCGAGGCGCGACACCGTCGGCTTGCTGAAGCCCGTCCGCTCCGCCAGGTCGCG
>JAJLJT010000364.1:0-1531 GCA_033844555.1 Alphaproteobacteria bacterium
GTCCCCATGAAGGCAGCGATGCGACGTTTCTCATCCTGCCCGACGGGCGCACGGTCAGCTATGGCGCGTTCCTGCAGACGGCGGCGCGCTTCGCCCATGCCTTGCGCGCCTCGGGCGTCGGGGTCGGGGACAGGGTGGCAGTGCAGGTGAAGAAGTCGCCAGAGGCGCTCGCCCTCTATGCCGCCTGCGTGGCGGCGGGTGCGATCTTCCTGCCGCTCAACACGGCCTACACGGCAGCGGAAGTCGAATATTTCGTGACCGACGCCCAGGCGCGTGCGCTCGTCTGCGACAGCGGAGCGGCCTGGGCGCTAACGCCCGTTGCCGAGGGGGCGGGTGCGCGCCTTCTGACTCTCGACGCGGATGGGTCGGGCACGCTGCCGGACCTCGCCGCGGATCAGCCAGACCGCTTCGATGCCGTGGACCGGGGGCCGGACGACCTTGCGGCCTTCCTCTACACGTCCGGCACGACGGGGCGGTCGAAGGGCGCGATGCTCACCCACGACAACCTGCTGTCGAACGCGGTGTCGCTTGTCGACTATTGGCGCTTCACGGGCGAGGACGTGCTGCTGCACGCGCTGCCGATATTCCACACGCACGGGCTCTTCGTCGGCACCAACATCATGCTGCTGGTGGGCGGCAGGATGATCTTCCTGCCGGGGCCCGACGTCGATGCGCTGATCGCACACTTGCCGCAGGCGACCGCGATGATGGGCGTCCCGACCTTCTATACGCGCCTTCTGGGTGATCCGCGCCTGACGAAGGACCTTGTTGCACACATGCGCGTCTTCATCTCCGGCAGCGCGCCGCTGCTGGCCGAGACGCACGTGGAGTTCGAAACCCGCACCGGGCACCGGATCCTCGAACGCTACGGCATGACCGAAACGAACATGAACACCTCGAACCCCTATGAGGGAGAGCGGCGCGCGGGCACCGTCGGATTCCCGCTGCCGGGCGTGGAGGTGCGGATCTGCGACCCCGAGACGGGCAGGGAGATGCCGCAGGGCGAGATCGGCGTGATCGAGGTGAAGGGCCGCAACGTCTTCAAGGGTTATTGGGGCATGCCGGAGAAAACCGCGGCGGAGTTCCGCGCCGACGGCTTCTTCATCACCGGCGACCTCGCGCGCATCGACGAGGACGGCTATGTCCACATCGTGGGCCGTGCCAAGGACCTCATCATCTCCGGCGGCTACAACATCTATCCGAAGGAGGTGGAACTGGCGCTGGACGAGGAGGAGGGCGTACTCGAATCCGCCGTGATCGGCGTGCCGCATCCCGATTTCGGCGAGGGCGTCGTGGGCGTCGTCGTGCCGCGCGCGGGGGCCCGGCTCGACGAGGAGCGGCTGAGAGCCTCGCTCGGCGGCAAGCTCGCCAAGTTCAAGCAGCCCAAGCGCATCTTCGTGGTCGACGAACTGCCGCGCAACACCATGGGCAAGGTACAGAAGAACGCGCTCCGCGACCGCTTCAGGGACATCTTCAAGGCCGCGTGACGCGGCGCGTGCAAGAAAGGTAGGGCCGCGGCGGCCCTACTCCG
>JAJLJT010000365.1:0-4092 GCA_033844555.1 Alphaproteobacteria bacterium
CGCACGATGGGCATGCGGTCGACCAGGTTCTCGCCCCAGGTGACGAGCGTGCGCCCGAAGGTCTTGGCCGTGAACCAGCCGAGCACGATCAGGAACAGGATGGAGAAGATCAGCCCCAGCCCGGGCACCGAGAACGGCAGATAGCTTTCCGGGTTGTAGGCCGCGGGGACCAGCGGCTTGACGTGGTTGTCGACGAAACTGACGAAGGACCAGGTCAGGTAGACCGTGATGCCGACCGGCGCGGCGACGACGAGGCCGGTGAGGAAATAGTTGCGCGCCCGGTGCAGCAAGGGCGTACGCGGCGGCTTGTTCTTCCGCCGCCTGCCCCCGCTCCCTGCCCTGCCTTGCGTATCCGCCATCTTGTCCTGCCGGCCCTCGCCCCTGTCGTCTTCACAAGGATAGCACCCCATAATTGCGGATATTTTGCGCCCGCGAACAAGGCCCAAACGGGCTGTCGGACGTTTCGCGGGCCCGTCGCACACGCAGAGCGCGACCGGCCTGCGCCAACTTCGTCCCTAGAGCGACGTGTCGAGGCCCATCTGCCAGAACGCGGCTTCGAGCCGCGTCGCCTGCCCGAAGGTGCGCGCAAGCGACGGCATCCGCGCTTCCGTCACCCTGCCCTCCGCACCGCGGTCGAGCGCGGCAATGGCATCCGCCGCCACCTGCTGGTAGGCCTCGCCCGCGTACTCGCCGATCCAGACCATGTAGGGGTTGCCCTCGCGCTTCGTGGCCGGATCAGCCATCAGGCGCGCTGCGATCTCGCCATAGCCGATGACGCACGGGCTCAGCGCCACCTGCAGGTCGAGCGCATCGCCGGACAGCCCCCGCTCCAGCACATAGCGGGTGTAGGCCATGGTCGCGCCCGCTTCCGGCGCAGCCTCCATCTCGGCCTCCGAAATCCCCCATTCGGCGCAGAGCCTGACGTGAAGCTGCATCTCCTGGTCGAGGATCGCGTGCATGGTCGCCGCCGCCGCCCGCATGTCGGAGAGCCGCTCCGACTTGAAGGCGAGCAGGCCGTAAGCCCGCGCGAAATGAATGAGGAACAGATAGTCCTGCACGAGGTAATGGCGGAAGCACGCCTCGGGCAGCGTGCCGTCCGCCATTCCGCGCACGAAGGCATGATCGGTATAGGCGCGCCAGTCTTCCGTGCAGGCGCGCTTCAGCGTGTCGAACAGGGTCATGTGGGCTTGCGCGCTCACATTCCGGCGAAGCGGACGGATTCCCCGCAGCCGCAGGCGTCGACGACGTTCGGGTTGTTGAACACGAAGCCCGAGGAGAGCTTGTCCTGCGTCCAGTCCATCTGCGTGCCGAGCAGGAACAGCAGCGCCTTGGGGTCGATCATGACCGTGACGCCCTTGTCCTCGACGATCTCGTCGCCCGGCTCGGCGGCTTGCGCATAGTCCATCGTGTATTCCATGCCGGCGCAGCCGCCCTTCTTCACGCTCAGGCGCAGGCCTGCAAGCGGCGTCTCGGACTTCGCCATGATGGCCCTGATCCGGTCCGCGGCGCGGTCGGTCAGGGTGATGGCCTTGGGTTTCTCGCGTGCCATGTGCGGTTCTCCCGGTACCTCAATACATGCCGAGTTCGATGCGCGCGATCTCCGACATCCGGTCCTGCGTCCAGGGCGGATCCCAGACGATCTCCACCTTGATGTCGCCCAGCCCCTCCACGGGGTCGAGCGCGGCGGACACCATCCCCGGCATCTCGCCCGCGACGGGGCAGCCCGGCGCGGTCAGCGTCATGTCGACCTCGACATTGTTCGCCTCGTCGATATCCACCCTGTAGATAAGGCCGAGGTCGAGGATATTCACGGGGATCTCCGGATCGTACACGGTCCGCAGCGCCGTGATGATCTTGCGGCCCATAGGATGGTCGCCGACATTGCCGGAAATCACCGGCCCGCCGAACTCGTCGTCGTCCATGTCGGGTGTGCTTGCGGTTGCGGCGTCGGTCATCGCGCGGCCTCCTGTTCGCCAGGCTGGGCTTCTGTCGTGGTCTGGGGTTGGTTGTCGAGTGCGGCTTCCATGGTGCGCCAGCCGAGCGTCGCGCACTTCACGCGCATCGGAAACGCATGGATGCCGGACATGAGGCGGATCGCCTCCCGGTCGTCCTCGGCGAGGCCGCCGCCCGGCATCTCGCCCGTGGTCGCCATCGCCGTGAAGGCGTCGAGCAGCGCGCGGACTTCGGCGAGCGGGCGGCCCTTCACGAGGTCCGTCATGATGGAGGCGGACGCCTGACTGATCGCGCAGCCGCGCCCCTCGAACCGGATGTCGGCCACGCGATCCCCTTCGACCATCAGCGTCACCTCGACCCGGTCGCCACACATCGGGTTCGAGCCCTTCGCGGCATGGCTGTGCGGGTCGAGCCGGCCGAAATTGTGCGGGTTCCGGCCATGCTCGAGGATGGTCTGCTGGTAGAGGTCGCGCAGCGCGTCGTCCATCAGGCGAACAGCTCCCGGCACTTCAGCAGCGCGTCCATCAGGCGGTCGACGTCGTCGCGCGTGTTGTAGAGCGCGAACGAGGCCCGCGTCGTGGCGGGCACGTCGTAGCGGTCCATCAGCGGCTGCGCGCAATGGTGCCCGGCCCGCACCGCCACGCCCTGCCGGTCGATGAAGGTCGAGACGTCGTGCGGGTGCGCGCCGTCCATGGTGAAGGACAGGATGGCCCCCTTCTCCGCCGTGGTGCCCAGCGGATGCAGCCAGTTGAACTCGCGAAACCGGTCGTGCGCATAGGCGATCAGGTCCGCCTCGTGCGCCTGCGCGGCGGGCCAGTCGAGCGCCATCATCCAGTCGAGCGCGGCTCCCAGCCCGATCGCCTGCACGATGGGCGGGGTGCCCGCCTCGAACCGGTGCGGCGGGTCGGCATAGGTCACCGTCTCCGTCGTGACCTCGCGGATCATCTCTCCGCCGCCGCGATAGGGGCGCATGGCGTCGAGATGCTCCCGCTTGGCATAAAGCGCGCCGACGCCGGAGGGCCCGTAGAGCTTGTGGCCGGTGATCGCGTAGAAATCGACGTCGAGGTCGCGCACGTCGGGGCGCAGGTGCACCGCGCCCTGGCTGCCGTCCAGCAGCACCGGGATGCCGCGCGCATGCGCCATCGCGATCAGGTCCTTCGCGGGCAGGATGGTCCCCAGCGCGTTGGACATGTGCGTGATCGCGACAAGCTTCGAGCGGTCGGTGAGCAGCTTCTCGAACGCCTCCACGTCGAGCGACCCGTCGTCGTGGATCGGCGCCCACTTGAGCACCGCGCCGTGGCGTTCGCGCAGATAGTGCCAGGGCACGATGTTGGAGTGATGCTCCAGGATCGTCAGCACGATCTCGTCGCCCGCCTTGATCCGCGGTTCGGCCCAGGACGACGCCACGAGATTGAGCGCATCGGTCGAGCCGCTGGTGAAGATGATTTCCTCCGCCCGCTCCGCGTTCAGGAATGTCGCGATCGAGGCCCGCGCGGCCTCGTAACGCTCCGTGGAGCGGTTCGACAGGAAGTGCAGGCCGCGGTGGACGTTCGCATATTCCTCCGCATAGCCGCGGCGCACCGCTTCCAGCACCGCCTCCGGCTTCTGCGCCGAGGCCGCGTTGTCGAGATAGACCAGCGGCTTGCCATAGACCTCGCGCGCGAGGATCGGGAACTCGGCCCGCACCTTCAGCGGATCGAACGCCACCGGCGTCTTCAGGGCAGCGTCGGCGCTCATGCGGTCTCTCCCTTGGGCAGGGCCGCGAGCCAGGCGTCGAGCCGGGCCGACAGCGCCTCGCGCGCGCCCTCGTGCGCGATCTCGTCCAGCGCTTCGGCCGCGAACGCCCGGATCAGCAGGGCGCGCGCCTCGGCCTCCGGAATGCCGCGCGAGCGCAAATAAAACATGGACGCCGGGTCGAGCTGCCCGACGGTCGAGCCGTGGCTGCACTTCACGTCGTCGGCGTAGATCTCGAGCTCCGGTTTGGAATCCTGCTCCGCCCGGCCGCTCAGCAGCAGCGCCTGCGACAGCTGGTGCCCGTCGGTCTTCTGCGCCACGCGGTCAACGATGATCTTGCCCTGGAAGACGCCGCGCGCCACCCCGCCCAGCACGTGCTTGAAGACCTGCGCACTCGTCCCGTGC
>JAJLJT010000366.1:0-6698 GCA_033844555.1 Alphaproteobacteria bacterium
GTGTTGTAGAGCGTCAGAACCGGCGCGTTCGCCTCGGCCATGTCTCGTCCCTCGTTCCTGTCCCGCACGGCATGTGCTCCCCCTCGGGGGCCTGGCGCCCGCGGGGTCCGTCCGGTCTTTCGGTCAGGAAAGGAGGGTCGAGCCGCGGGCTGGGTCGCTCAGCGGCAAATGATCGGGCAAATGAAGATGGTGTGCGCGTTGCTCATCACGGGCGAAGCGATACGCGCCTTTTCCCGCGCGATCAAGAGCCAAGGCGGATGACGCGCACCTCCGTCATGGGCTTCTTGCCCCAGTCGATGCGGAACGGGCGGCGCGCAGCCTGGCGCGCGACCTCGATCACGCGGTCGTCGGACATGCGGTCGTCGGCGTCCATACGGTCGATGGCGCGGGCGACCTCAGCCTCGATGATGGGAACGACGCCGTCCTCGTGCCGGTCGAACAGTTCCGGCACGCCGTGCAGCGCGACCGCGGGTTCGGCCCGGCGCGACCCGTTGCGCCCGAGGACCACCGCGACGCTCATCGCGCCCGCGAAGCCCATGCGGCGGCGGATGCTGGCGGGCCCGGTCGCGGCATCGGTCAGAACATTGCCGTCGACGTAGAGGCGGCCTGCGGGCACCTCCCCCACCACCTCGCCCTCGGCGGGCGCAAGCTCGATCACGATGCCATTGTGCGGCACGACGG
This sequence comes from Alphaproteobacteria bacterium, assembly GCA_033844555.1. GTDB lineage: Bacteria > Pseudomonadota > Alphaproteobacteria > Futianiales > Futianiaceae > Futiania. The sequence goes on from JAJLJT010000366.1 coordinate 682, forward strand.
TCACGGGCACGCCCATCTCGCGGGCGAGCTTCGCGTGCTCGATCATGTGCAGCGCCTCGCCATGGACGGGCACGGCGATCTCCGGGCGGATCCAGCCGTACATGTCCTTGAGTTCGTCCCGGCAGGGGTGGCCGGAAACGTGGATGGGCGCCTGCTTCTCCGTCACGATGGTCACGCCGAGACGGGCGAGCGTGTTGTAGAGGCGGAAGATCGACTTCTCGTTTCCGGGGATCACCTTGGAGGAGAAGATGGCGGTGTCGCCCAGCTCCAGCTTGATGTCGGAATGCTGGCCGGTCGCGATGCGCCACAGGGCCGAGCGCGCCTCCCCCTGGCTGCCGGTGCAGAGGATCAGCGTGTTCTCGCGCGGGATGAGGCCTGCATCCTGCTCATCCACCGGGTCCGGCACGTTCTGGAGGTAGCCCGAATCCTTCGCGATCCGCAGCATCCGGTGGATCGAGCGCCCGGCGACGACGACGGTGCGGTCGTTGGCGGCGGCGGCCTCGAAGATGGTCTGCATGCGCGCGGCGTTGGAAGCGAAGGTGGTGACCGCGACGCGGCCCTTGTGCTTGCCGATCTCCTCGATCAGGCCGCGCCGGACGGCGGCCTCGGACCCCGAGCGGCCGGGGCTCAGCGCGTTCGTGGAATCGCAGACGATGGCGCGCACGCCCTCGGCGCCCACCTGGCGCAGCCGGTCGACGTCGGTCGCGCCGCCCACCAGCGGATCGGGGTCGATCTTCCAGTCGCCGGTATGCATCACGGTGCCGAGCGGCGTTCGGATCGCGAGCGCGTTGGGTTCGAGGATCGAATGGGTGATCGAGATGTACTCGACGGAGAAAGGCCCGGCCTTCACGGTTCCGCCGAGCGGCACCTCGTGGATCTCGACCTGCCCGTTCAGCCCCTTCTCCGCCAGCTTCTCCCGCGCCATCAGCGCCGTGAAGCGCGTCGCATAGACGGGCGCGCGCAGGTCGGGCCACATGTGGGCGATGGCGCCCACGTGGTCCTCGTGCGCGTGGGTGAGGATGATGGCGGCCAGCCTGTCCCGCCGGTCGGCGATGAAGGAATGATCGGCGAAGATCAGGTCGATGCCCGGCGCCTCGCCGTCGCCCGCGAAGGTCACGCCGCAGTCGACGACGATCCAGGTCTCATCCCCCTCCGGCCCGAAGCCGTAGAGGTTGAGGTTCATGCCGATCTCGCCCGACCCGCCCAGCGGAACGAAGACGAGCCTGTCCTTCTTGCTCACGGAACCTCTCTAGTCTGCCTTGAAGCGCTTGCGGCGGTCGTCAGCGACATGGGCGTTGCGGGCGTGGATTTCCAGCAGCCCGCGGATGGTCAGGTCGTGGTCGAAGTGATGGATGGCGTTCGTCGCCCCCTCGAAGAGCGAAGCGACGCCGCCCGTGGCGACCACGGTCAGCTTCTCGGGATATTCCGACTGGATGCGCCCGCACATCCCCTCGATGAGCGCGATATAGCCCCAGAAGACGCCGGACTGCATCGCCTCGACCGTGTTGCGGCCGATGGCGTGCGCGGGGCGGCGGATCTCTATGCGCGGAAGCTTCGCCGCCGCGTTGTGCAAGGCGATCAGCGACAAATTGATGCCGGGCGCGATCACGCCGCCCTCGAAGTCCCCTGCCGAGGAAATCACGTCGAAGGTCGTCGCCGTGCCTGAGTCGATGATGAGCAGCGCGCCCGGATAGGCGACGTGTCCCCCGATGGCGTTGACGAGGCGGTCGGCGCCCGCCTCCTTCGGATTGTCGATGTTCACCCCGATGCCGAGGTCGACGTCCTGGTCGTCCCCCACCACCAGCGGGTCGATGCCGAAATAGCGCCGCGAGAGATTGCGCAGGTGGAAGAGCGACTGCGGCACCACGGTCGAGATGACGCAGCGGTTGATGTCGGCGGGCTTGAGCCCCTTCAGCGCCATCAGCTGCGTCAGCCAGATGATGTATTCGTCCGCCGTCCGGATCGTCGAGGTCGAGGTGCGCCACTGCGCCCGCCACGCGGTCCCGTCGTGGATGGCGAAAAGCGTGTTCGTGTTGCCGGCGTCGATGGCGAGGAGCATGGCCCTATCCCTCAGGTTTCTTGGGCCGGGATCACATCCCCGGCCGTGATGCGGACGATTCCCGATGGCGTGGCGAGACGCAAGCCGCCGTCCGGGTCGAGCCCGTCATAGCTGCCCGTCACGGGGCCCGCCGGACCGTTGCCGGTCAGCATCGCGCCGGACTGCGGCCCCAGCGCCAGCCAGCGCGCGCGGGCGGGTGCGAAGCCCTCGCGCTCCCACTCCCCGATGCGGGCGCGCAGGCGGGCCGACAGCGCCGCGAGAACGTCAGCCACCGCGGGCGCACGGCCCGTCTCGGCGGCCGCATCGGTGACCGGATAGGCGATCCCTGCCGGGTGATGGGCGAGGTTGATGCCGATGCCGATGGCGGCGCGCGTCGCGCCGGACCGCCCGGGCGCGCCACCGCTCGTACCGGCGGTCTCAATCAGGATGCCCGCGATCTTGGCCCCGCCGGCGAGCACGTCGTTCGGCCATTTCAGCGAGAGGCCGGGCACGCCCGCCTCCTCCAGCGTGTCCGCGACCGCCACGGCGACCACGAGGCTGAGCGTGCCGAGGAGCGCAGGCGCCGCCTCCAGCGTGAGCAGCAGGGTGCCGGCGAAGTTTCCCGCCTCGCTCGACCACGCGCGGCCCGCGCGTCCGCGGCCCGCGGTCTGGATCGCGCCCACGATCCACAGGGGGCCGGTTTCACCCGCGGCGAAGGCCTCGCGCGCGTGGCGCATGGTGCTGTCGACCTCCGCGAACGCCCGCACGGGCGTCCCGTCGGCAAGCCGTTCGGGCAGGCTCGCCGCCACCTCCGCCGCAGAGAGCGGGGACGCGGTGCTGGTGCCCTGCCCGGCCCCGCTCAGGGGAAGAGGACCTTGGCCGCGGCCTCCGCCGTGCGGACCAGCGGCCCCGGCATCACGATGAACAGGGTCACGAAGGCCGCCGCCACCGTCATGATGAACCCAAGCTCACCCTTGGTCGGCTCGAACGCCGGGGCAGGCTCGTCGAAGTACATAACCTTGACGATGCGGAGGTAGTAGAAGGCGCCCACCACGCTCGCCAGCACGCCGACGATGGCCAGCGCGTAAAGACCCTGCTCCACCGCCGCCGCGAACACGTAGAACTTCGCGAAGAAGCCAGCGAGCGGCGGGATGCCCGCCAGCGAAAACATGAGAATGCCGAGCGCCAGCGCCATCAGCGGCCGGGTGCGCGCAAGGCCCGACAGGTCGGCGATGGTGTCGACCGGACCTTCGGGCCGGCGCATCGCGAGCAGCACCGCGAAGGTGCCGAGCGTCATGGACAGGTAGATCGCCGCGTAGATCAGGACGCCCTGCACCCCCTCGACCGTACCCGCCGCGAGGCCGACGAGCGCGAAGCCCATGTGGCCGATGGAGGAATAGGCCATCAGGCGCTTCAGGCTGGTCTGCCCGATCGCCGCGAAGGCCCCAAGCAGCATGGATGCGACCGCGAGGAAGCTCAGGATCTGCCGCCAGTCGCCCGTGATCTCGGCGAACGGCTCGATCACCGCGCGCACGAACAGAGCAAGTGCCGCCACCTTGGGGGCCGCCGCCAGGAAGGCCGTCACCGGCGTCGGCGCCCCCTCGTAGACGTCCGGCGTCCACATGTGGAAAGGCACGGCAGAGACCTTGAACGCGAGGCCCGTGGTCAGGAACACCAGGCCGACGAGCAGACCGATCCCGGAGCCGTTCGCGGCGATGTGATCGGCGATGCCGGCAAACGACACGGTGCCGGAGAAGCCGTAGATCAGCGACATGCCATAGAGAAGCATGCCCGACGACAACGCGCCGAGGACGAAATACTTCAGGCCAGCCTCGCTCGCCCGCGCGCTGTCGCGCTTCAGCGCCGCGATCACATAGAGCGCCAGGCTCTGCAGTTCGAGGCCGAGATAGACCGCGATCAGGTCGCCCGCAGACACCATCATGCACATGCCGAGCGTGGCCAGGACCAGCAGCACCGGCATCTCGAACCGGTTGAGGCCGCTGTCCGACTGCATCTCGCCCAGCATCATCACGATGGAGCCGAGGACGCCGATCAGGATCAGCGCCTTCACGAAGCGGGTGAAGCCGTCGACCGTGAAGGCGCCGTCGAACACGGTCGCGGTGCCCTGCAGCGACAGGGTGATCACCAGGGCCACGATCACCAGCGCGACCGCCAGGATGCCGACGAAGCGCGCCGACCCTTCGCCCCGGAAGGTGCCGACCATCAGCAGCGCCATCGCGCCCAGTGCCAGCACGATCTCGGGCAGCGCGAAGACGAAGGTTGCGGGATCCATGGGTACTCCTCCCCCTCAGCGCAGCACGAGCGCGGCGAGCGACTGCCCGCCCGCGCCGGCGTGGTAGGCGGTGATCGCCTGCTCGTAATTGGCGACAAGCTGGTCGACGGCAGCCGCGCAGGCATCGAGCACCGGCATCGGGTACACGCCGAACAGGATGGTGAGCGCCACCAGCGGCGCAAAGGTCAGGACCTCCCGCCCGTTCATGTCGGTGATGGCCTTCAGCGTGTCCTTGGTCAGCGCGCCGAACACCACCTGGCGGTAGAGCCAGAGCGCATAGCCCGCCGACAGGATCACGCCCGTGGCCGCGAACGCAGCGACCCAGGTGTTGACCTGGAAGACGCCCAGCAGCGTCAGGAACTCACCCACGAAACCGCTCGTCCCCGGCAGGCCGACATTGGCCATGGTGAACAGCATGAACACGGCCGCATAGACCGGCATCCGCTGCACGAGGCCGCCATAGGCCGAGATCTCGCGCGTGTGCATGCGGTCGTAGACCACGCCCACGCAGAGGAACAGCGCGCCCGACACGATCCCGTGGCTGATCATCTGGAAGATGCCGCCCTGCAGGCCCTGCACGTTCAGCGCGAACAGACCCATGGTCACGTAGCCCATGTGCGCGACCGAGGAATAGGCGATCAGCTTCTTCATGTCCTGCTGCACGATCGCCACCAGCGAGGTGTAGACGATCGCCACCACCGACAGCGCGAAGACCATCGGCGCGAACATCTCCGTCGCCACCGGGAACATCGGGATCGAGAAGCGCAGGAAGCCGTAGCCGCCCATCTTCAGCAGGATCGCCGCCAGGATGACCGACCCCGCCGTCGGCGCCTCGACGTGCGCGTCGGGAAGCCAGGTGTGCACCGGCCACATCGGCATCTTCACCGCGAAGGACGCGAAGAACGCCAGCCACAGCCAGACCTGCCAGCGGGGATCGAAGCCATGCGCCATCAGCGTCGGGATGTCGGTCGTTCCCGCATCCCAGTACATCGCGATCAGCGCGACCAGCATCAGGACGGAGCCGAGCAGCGTGTAGAGGAAGAACTTGAAGCTCGCGTAGATGCGCCGCGCGCCGCCCCAGATCCCGATGATGAGGAACATCGGGATCAGGCCGCCCTCGAAGAACAGGTAGAACAGCATGAGATCGAGCGCGCAGAACACGCCGAGCATCAGCGTCTCCAGCACGAGGAAGGCGATCATGTATTCCTTGACGCGCTTCTTCATGTCCCAGCTGGCGAGGATGCACAGCGGCATGAGGAAGGTCGTCAGCAGTACGAACAGGATGGAAATCCCATCCACGCCCATCTTGTAGCGGATCGTCTCGCCCAGCCAGGCGCTCTCCTCGACCAGCTGGAATCCCGCGTTCGCCGGATCGAACTCCCGCCAGACGAACAGCGAGGCGATGAAGGTCGCCACCGTCGTCCACAGCGCCATGTTGCGGATGTTGCGCCGCTCCTGCTCCGGGTCGTTGGAGCGGATCAGCAGGATGATCAGCGCACCCAGCAGCGGCAGGAACGTGGTGAGGGTCAGGAGCCCCATGCCCATCAGTGGCCTCCCGAGGTCACGAGGAAGAAGCTGACGAGCAAGGCAACCCCGATCAGCATGGCGAAGGCGTAGTGGTAGACGTAGCCCGACTGCAGCCGGACCGCGCGGCCCGTGATGTAGGGCACGATCCGCATCGAGATG
>JAJLJT010000367.1:0-6518 GCA_033844555.1 Alphaproteobacteria bacterium
CGTTCTCCCGGTCCTCGGCGTCCACCAGGACCACCATGCGCCCGTTGCGCATGTCCTCGATGATGTCCTCGATGGGCGAGAGCGCGGCGTGCATCTCCTCCGCGCTCATCTCCGGGGCATGCGTGTCTGTCCCGCTCATCCCGCGACCTCCGTCAGGCGGGCGACATAGCGGGCGAGCACGTCGGCCTCCAGGTTCACGCGCGCGCCTTCCGACAGCGTGCCGAAGGTGGTGTGCGACTGCGTGTGCGGGATGATGTTGACGCCAAACACGTCGTCCTCGACCTCGTTCACGGTCAGCGACACGCCGTCGAGCGCGACGGAGCCCTTCGGCGCGATGAACTTCTTCAGCCCCGAAGGAACCCGGAAGCGGTAGCGGATCGAATCCCCCTCGCGCGCGATCGAGACGACCTCCGCCGTCCCGTCGACGTGGCCGGAGACGATGTGGCCGCCGATCTCGTCGCCGACCTTCAGACTGCGCTCCAGGTTGACGCGCGATCCCGGCGCCCAGGTCCCGAGCGACGTCTTCGACAGGGTCTCGGCAGAGACATCCACGTCGAACCAGGTCCGGCCGTTCTCCCGCCCCTTGGCGACGACCGTCAGGCAGGCGCCGTTGCAGGCGATGGAGGCCCCGATCTCGATGCCGCCCGCCTCATAGCCGCAAGCGATGCGCACGCGCGTGTCGCCCCGCTGCTCGAGCGAGACGACCTCCCCCACGTCGGTGATCAGCCCAGTAAACATCGCATCCCTTCGTGCCCGCGAACCTGCGCGGTCCGCCCGCGTGTCTTAACGCGTTCGCACATAGGTTGCCAGCACGTCCTCGCCCAGACGCTCAAGGCCGGTCTGCGCCAGGCGCACGGCATCCGCGACCCGGTCGAGCCCCAGCCCCTCGAGCGCCGGGATCGCGTCGCCGCCGAGCAGGGCGGGCGCGGTGAACCACGCGACCTCGTCCACCAGGCCTGCGGCCAGAAGCGCGGCGGCGAGGCGGCTGCCGCCCTCCACCAGAACGCGGGTAAGACCGCGCCGCCCCAGCGCCTGCAATGCCTCGGCAAGGTCGATCATGCCGTCGGGACCGTCGGAGAGCCGGATCAGGTCGACGCCCGCCTGCTCGAACGCCGCGGCGCGCAGATGGTCGGCGTCGGCGCGGGTGAACAGCAGCGTCGGCACCCCGGCCGCGGTGCGCACCAGTTTGCCGGTGAGCGGCAGCCGCAGGCGGCCGTCGACGATCACGCGGACGGGCGAGCGGTCCTCCAGCCCCGGAATGCGGCAGGTCAGTTCGGGATCGTCGAGAATGGCGGTCTGGCTGCCGACCATGATCGCGTCATGCTCGGCCCTGAGCAGGTGGCCGCGCGCCCGCGCCGCCTCCCCCGTGATCCAGCGGCTGTCGCCCGTGCGCGCCGCGATCCGACCGTCGAGCGACGTCGCGAGCTTCAGCGTGACCATGGGGCGGCCCTGCAGCACCCGGGTGAAGAACCCGCGGTTGAGCGCCTCGGCCTCGTCGCGCAGCACCCCCTCGCGCACCGCGATGCCCGCCTCGCGCAGCATGGCGATGCCCTGCCCGTTGACGCGGGGGTCGGGGTCGCGCGCGGCGACGACGCACGTGGAGACCCCCGCCTCGATCAGCGCCGCGGCGCACGCGGGCGTCTTGCCGACATGGGCGCAGGGTTCGAGCGTGACATAGGCCGTCGCGCCGGGTGCGGCCGCCCCCGCCTGCTCAAGCGCGCGCGTCTCTGCATGGGGACGCCCGCCCGCGGCGGTCCAGCCGCGCCCCACGATATGCCCGTGATTGACGATCACGCATCCGACGGCGGGATTTGGCGCGGTCTGCCCCAAGGCGCGCCGGGCAAGCCCCAGCGCGTGCGCCATGTGGCGGCGGTCGGCGTCGGCCATGACAGGCCCTCCCCGCTCAGTCGTCCGGTTCGCCGCTCAAGCCCCCGATGAAGGCCTCGAAATCCTTGGCCTCCCGGAAGTTCTTGTAGACGCTCGCATACCGGACGTAGGCGACGGCATCGAGGCTCGCCAGCCCCTCCATCACGATCTCGCCGATGAGCTGGCTGTCGATGTCGGTCTCGCCCATGCTTTCGAGGCGGCGAACGATGCCGTTGACCAGCCGTTCCACCCGCTCCGGCTCGACCGGGCGCTTGCGCATGGCGATCTGGATCGAGCGCATCAGCTTGTCGCGGTCGAAGGGCGCGCGCCGCCCGTGCCGCTTCACGACCATAAGCTCGCGCAGCTGCACCCGCTCGAACGTCGTGAAGCGCGCGCCGCAGGCGGGGCAGAAGCGCCGCCGGCGGATGGCGGAGTTGTCCTCCGTCGGCCGCGAATCCTTCACCTGCGTATCGTCGTTGCCGCAGAACGGACAGCGCATGTGACCCCCGAATCACCCCCCAAGATCTAGGGCAGTGACGTTAGCGCCTCACCGATAGATGGGGAACCTGTCACAGAGCGCCCGAACCTCGGCCCGGACCTTTTTCTCCACCTCCGGCGCCTCGCCGCCGGCCCTGGCGGCCGCGGTCAGCACCTCGTCGATCCAGTCGGCGACCTGCCGGAACTCCGCGACGCCGAAGCCGCGCGTCGTGCCCGCAGGCGTGCCGAGACGGATGCCCGAGGTCACCATCGGCTTTTCCGGGTCGAAGGGGATCGCGTTCTTGTTGCAGGTGATGCCGGCACGGTCGAGCGCCTCTTCCGCCACATTGCCGGTCAGGCCCTTGGGACGCAGGTCGACCAGCATCAGATGGCAGTCCGTGCCGCCCGTGGTGATGGCGAAGCCGTGCTCCACGAGGCGGGCCGCCATGGCGCGCGCATTCTCGACCACCGCGCGGGTGTAGGCGCCGAACTCCGGCGTCAGCGCCTCGCCGAACGCCACCGCCTTGGCGGCGATCACGTGCATCAGCGGACCGCCCTGAAGGCCCGGGAAGACGGCGGAGTTGAACTTCTTCCCCAGCGCCTCGTCGTTCGACAGGATCATGCCGCCGCGGGGACCGCGCAGCGTCTTGTGCGTCGTCGTCGTGCAGACGTGGGCGTGGGGGATCGGACTCGGATAGGCGCCGGTCGCGGCCAACCCTGCGAAGTGCGCCATGTCGACCATGAAATACGCGCCCACCTCGTCGGCGATGGCGCGGAAGCGGGCGAAGTCGATCTCGCGCGGATAGGCCGAGCCGCCGGTGATGATGAGTTTCGGCTTGTGCTCTCGCGCGAGCCGCTCCACCGCGTCATAGTCGATGCGGTTCTCCTCCGGCGTCACGCCATAGCTGACCGCGTTGAACCATTTGCCGGACTGGTTGACCTTCGCGCCGTGCGTCAGGTGCCCGCCCGCCGCGAGGTCGAGGCCGAGGAAGGTATCGCCCGGCTGCAGCAGGGCGAGGAACACCGCCTGGTTCGCCTGCGCGCCCGAATGGGGCTGAACGTTGGCGTAGGCGCAGCCGAAAAGCTCCTTCGCGCGCGCGATCGCCAGTTCCTCCGCCACGTCGACATATTCGCAGCCGCCGTAGTAGCGCCGGCCGGGATAGCCCTCGGCGTACTTGTTGGTCAGGACCGAGCCCTGCGCCTCCAGCACCGCGCGGCTGACGATGTTCTCCGACGCGATCAGCTCGATCTGGTTCTTCTGGCGGCCCAGCTCGTCGCCGATGGCGGCGGCCAGCGCGGGATCGCGCTCGGCAAGCGGGGTGGTGAAGAAGCCCGACGGCGTCACGTCGTCATTGGCGGGGCGGGAAGCGGCGGCGCTGGAAGAGGAAGCGGGCGCGGTCATCGGCACTGGCCTTTCTCACGGAGGAAAAGGAAAACCGTTCGGCGCCTGCGGGATTACCGCAAGCGACCGGCGCTTTCAACGCTGCTGACAGGGAAAGGCTGCCCCGCGCGACGTCAGGCCGCGTCGGCGACGCCGATCCGCTCCCACACGTCGCCCAGCGCTGCGACCAGCCGGTCCATCAGCCCGTCGTCGTGCAGGGGCGACGGCGTGAAGCGCAGACGCTCCGTCCCGCGCGGCACGGTGGGGTAGTTGATCGGCTGCACATAGATGCCGTGATCGGTCAGCAGCGCGTCCGACAGCGCCTTGCAGCGCACCGGGTCGCCGACCATCACGGGCACGATGTGGCTCTCGCTCATCATCACGGGCAGACCCGCCTGGGCGAGCTTGTGCTTCAGCGTCGCGGCGCGCTCCTGGTGGCGCTCCCGCTCCGCCTGGCTGACCTTGAGGTGCCGCACGCTCGCCAGCGCGCCGGCGGTGATCACCGGCGGCAGGGAGGTGGTGAAGATGAAGCCCGGCGCGAAGCTGCGCACCACGTCGATGAAAGCCGCGCTGCCCGCGACATAGCCGCCGACAAGCCCGTAGGCCTTGGCGAGCGTGCCCTCGATGATGTCGACCTTGTCCTGAACGCCGTCACGTTCGGAAATGCCGCCGCCGCGCTGGCCGTACATGCCGACCGCGTGCACCTCGTCGAGATAGGTCAGCGCGCCGTACTTGCGCGCCAGGTCGCAGATCGCGCCGATGGGGGCGATGTCGCCGTCCATGGAGTAGACGCTCTCGAACGCGACGACCTTGGGCCGCCCGGCGGGCGCGGCGCGCAGCAACTCCTCCAGGTGCGCGAGGTCGTTGTGGCGGAAGACGTGCTTCTCGCAGCCCGCGTGGCGGATCCCCTCGATCATCGAGGCGTGGTTCAGCGCGTCCGAAAAGATGATGCAGCCCGGAAGGATCTTGCCCAGCGTGGAGAGCGCGGCCTCGTTCGCAACGAAACCTGAGGTGCAGAGCAGCGCCGCCTCCTTGCCGTGCAGGTCGGCAAGCTCGCCCTCCAGTTCCACGTGGAAGCGCGTCGTGCCGGAGATGTTGCGCGTGCCGCCCGAGCCTGCGCCCGCGCCCGAAAGCGCGCCTTCCATCGCCGCGATCACGTCGGCGTGCTGGCCCATGCCCAGATAGTCGTTGGAGCACCAGACCACGATCTCGCGCTCGCCCTCCGGCGTCTTGAGGGTCGCGTGCGGGAACCGGCCGCGGGCGCGCAGGATGTCGGCAAAGACGCGGTAGCGCCCTTCCCGCTTCAGCCCCTCGATCCGGTCCGCGAAGATGCGATCGTAATCCATGGCCCTGTCCGCCCGATCCTGGAAACCCGTACCCGAAGTCTCGAAGGTCCGCATGCGCCCGTTTCTCCCACGTCACATCCGCATGCGCAGACGGCCATCCTATCAGGTCCGGCCGCCTGCACGGATCACTATCGCAAAAACGCGCCCATGACATGCGTTTGCTTGTCGCAACCGCCATGACCTGAATCAAGCCGCGGGGCGGCGCGCATGCGAAAAGGGCCGGCGCCCTTGCGGCACCGGCCCGATCACGATTGCGTTTGCGCCCTCGGCCGGGCGTCAGTAGCGGTAGCGGATCTGGTCCGACCAGAAGCGTTCCATGTCGCGGAACATGTCGTTCAGGCGGCTCATCTGGCCCGCGTCCGCAATCTCCCTGGCCAGCATGTCGCCGACGTGGCGTTCGTAGAGCGCGTCCACGATGCGCGAGATCTCCTTGCCCCGGTCGGTCAGGCTGACGCGAACCGAGCGGCGGTCCACCTCGGAGCGCTGGTGGTGGATATAGCCCGATTCCACCAGCTTCTTGAGATTGTAGGAAACGTTCGAGCCCTGGTAATAGCCGCGCGTCTTCAGCTCGCCCGCGGTCAGTTCGCTTTCCCCGATGTTGAACAGGAGAAGCGCCTGAACGCTGTTGATGTCGCCGCGTCCGAGCCGGTCCAGCTCGTCCTTGATGACGTCGAGCAACAGCCGGTGCAGCCGCTCCACATAGGCGAGCGCGTCCAGGTACTGCTGCTTCAACGCCGTCTTGTCGTCAGGGTCCATGTCACCGTCGAGCGCCATCTGCTCTGCAACCGCTGCCATTCGTGGCGTCCTCTTGCTTGACCTTGTGCGACAGCTACCGACACGTCGCGATCCTCGATTGAGATGACGCGAGTGTGCAGCGTTAGGTCTAACAAGCGGTAAACTTGCGGCGAATTGCGGACCCGGCCGGTCAGTTACGCGGCGGCTCTCCCCTCAGGAACCGGATGATTCCGGAGAAGTCGATGTCGCCGCCCCCCATCGCGTCGAAGATGCCGTAGATCTGCGCCGCTTCGGCGCCGAGCGGGGTCGACGCGCCCGAGGATTGCGCCGCCTCCTGCGCCAGGCGCAGGTCCTTCAGCATCATCGCCGCCGAGAAGCCCGGCGTGTAGTCGCGGTTGGCCGGGCTCGCCGGCACCGGGCCCGGCACCGGGCAATCGGTGTCGAGCGACCAGCACCGCCCGGACGCCGTGGACGAGATGTCGAACAGCTTCTGGTGGTCGAGGCCCAGCTTCTCCGCCAGCACGAATGCCTCCGACACGCCGATCATGGAGATGCCGAGGATCATGTTGTTGCAGATCTTCGCCGCCTGCCCCGTGCCCGGCCCGCCCGCGTGGACGACCGTCTTGCCCATCGCCTCCAGATAGGGGCGCGCGGCGGCGACCGCCGCGTCGGGACCGCCCACCATGAAGGTCAGGGTGCCCGCCTCCGCCCCG